>JBKBRH010000012.1:0-18464 GCA_046292225.1 Endomicrobiia bacterium | reverse complement strand
GATACGAAATACTTTATCTATGGGTTGCACGAATGATAATGATGGGACTACATTTTTTAAATGATGTGCCTTTTAGAGAAGTTTTTGTACACGGGATTGTAAGAGATATTTATGGTAAAAAAATGTCAAAATCATTAGGTAATGTAATAGATCCACTAGATATTGTAGAAAAATATGGTACTGACGCGTTAAGGTTTTCTTTAGTTTCATCAACCACTGCAGGAAGAGATATTCATCTTGCTGAAGAAAGTTTTGTTTCATCACGAAATTTTATGAACAAAGTTTACAACATGACAAGATTTATATTGATGAATATTTCACAACAAGATATTAACTTAATAAAAGATTGGATAAAAAATTTTGACGAGTCAAAACTTTCTTTTTTAGGTATTGCAGAAGAATGGATTTTTAGCGAGCTAGACAGGTTAATTAAAAAAATTAATGATTATTATAAAAAATATTTGTTAGGTTCAATTGCGCACGAATTATACGATTTTGTATGGTTCAAATTTTGTGATTGGTACTTAGAAACAGCAAAAATTAATCTTCAAAAAGAAGAAAAAAAAGTTTCTACTTTAGGTGTACTTTTGGTTGTTTTAAACAAAATCTTAAAATTATTACATCCAATAACACCATTTTTTACAGAATATATATACCAAAATATAAAATCTTTCTTTTATGAAGAAGACAAAGATAGTATTTTAAATGTTAGTTTTGTTGAAGAATTTAATTTCAAATTTGACAGTTTTAAAGTTATAATTTATGAAGTTATAAAAAATATTATTTCTGAAATAAGAACTATCCGCAACGAATTCAAAATTCAACTTAATATAAAACCGAATATTATAATAGCTGTAGAAAAAAATCAAAAAATTTTAGATACAATAAAAGAATATTCAAGTTATATTCAACGCTTAGGTTTAGTAAACAATATATCTTTTATAAATAAACAAAATGAAGAATTTAAAAAACCGCAACATTCTGCAACAACAGTTTTCGAAACTACAAAAGAGTTTGGTAATTTAGAACTTTATGTTTTGCTTGAAGGAATTATTGATTTTGAGAAAGAAAAACAACGGCTTAAAAAAGAAATCGAAGAAACAGAAAAATTTTTTGTTTCGCTTGAACAAAAACTTAACAACTCTGAATTTTTAACAAAAGCACCTAAACAAGAAGTTGAAAAAATCAAAGAAAAGTATATTCTTACAAAAGAAAAAATAGAAAAAATCAAACATTATTACCAAGAATTATAAACCATAAATTTTTTTCTTAAAACTCTTTAGTTTTTTTAAAATATTCAATAGTTGATATTAAAAACAGGTTTTTATATTTTAAACTTATGAACTGTTTAATAATTTATTATTCTGTAAGTGGTAAAACAAAACTTGTTGCAGAAAAAATTGCTGAAATATTAAGTTGTGAAACAGAAGAAATTGTGGATCTAAAAAATCGTAAAGGATTAATTGGATTTTTAGTTTCTGGATACGATGCTGTAAAAAAGAAAACTACAAATATTAAACAAATAACAAAAGACTTAGCCTCTTATGAACACATAATTTTATGTTTTCCAGTATGGGCATCAAATGTTCCTCCTTCAATACGAACTTTTTTAAATAATTTTAAAGATAAAATAAAAAATATTTCTTTTGTAGCGACAATGGGCTTTCATGGTGCAGAAAAGATGTTCAAAGAAATAGAATCAATAATTAACAAAAAACCAAGATTTACTATTGCAATAACTAAAAAAGATTTAAAAACAGAGAAATATTTAGATAAAATAAAAGAAGTGATAAAAAATTTATGAGAAAAATAAAAATTGTCCGCAAATATAACAAGTTTTCATTAGGTTCATGTTTATTTTGTATGGGTAATACTCAGGTTTTATGTAATGCAACAATACAACAAGGACAACCACCACATCTAAAAGCTACAAATTCTGGTTGGGTTACTGCAGAATATTTTATGTTGCCACAATCGTCATCAAAACAACGAAATTCTCGTCAACAACAACTAAACAGTGGAAGAACAAAAGAAATATCTCGTATCATAGGCAGAGCATTACGTGCAGTAGTTGACTTAGATGCTTTAGGTCCAAATACTGTAATTATTGACTGTGATGTATTACAAGCAGATGGTGGGACAAGAACTGCATCTATCAATGGTGCTTTTGTTGCTATGTACGATTTGTTTAACAATTTAATAAAACAAAAAAAACTTGATAAAAATCCTATAAAAAAATTTCTTGGCAGTATTTCTGTAGGAATAGTTGATGGTAAAAAAATTGTTGATCTTTGTCAACAAGAAGATAATAATGCTGAAGTTGATATGACTGTTGTAATGACAGAAGATAAAGAACTTATAGAACTACAATATACAGCAGAAAAAAATTTGTATAAATCAAAAATTCTTAATGATTTAATAAATCTTGCACAAAAAGATATTATAAAAATAATACAATTAGAGAAAAAAATTCTAAAGGTCAAATGAAGTTAGTAATTGCTTTAGATACAGAGATTAAAAAAGCAAAAAAAGTTGTAGATTATGCTTTAGAGTTTAATTTTAAAATTTTTAAAATTGGCCATTTGCTATTTGATACACAACCTGAGATTATAAATTATATAACCAAAAAAGGTGGCGATGTTTTACTCGATCTTAAATTTCATGATATTCCTTCAGTAATAGTAAAAGCAATAGAAAAAATTTTAACAAAATACAAAATTTGGGGTTTTACAATACATTCTTTAGGAGGAAAAAATTTGTTAAAAGAAACAAAAAATTTTGTTTTAGAAAAAAATCTAAATATTATAATCTTTGCAGTAACAATTTTAACAAGTTTAGAAGAAAAAGATTTAAAATCTTTTGGGTTTAAAACAAATATAAAAAATACTATTCTTAACCTTGCAAAATTAGCAAAAAATTGTGGTTTAGACGGAGTTGTATGTTCGACAAATGAAGTTGAAATTATTAAAAAAACTTGTGGGAAAAAATTTTTAACTTTAGTTCCTGGAATAACTATAGGAAATAAAAATGTTGACCAAAGAAGAACTAACACAATCGAAAATATTTTATCTTTAGCTGCAGATTATATTGTCATTGGAAGAAGTATTTATGAATCAGAAAATATAAATACAACTTTACAATATTTAAATAATTTATTCTTAAACAACAAAAAATGAGCTATATAGTTTTAGCAAGAAAATATCGACCACAAACATTTTCTGACCTTGTTGGCCAACCACATATTGTTACTACATTAAAAAATGCGTTAAAATCTGGCAAAATTTGGCATGCATATATTTTTTCTGGCACACGAGGTACTGGTAAAACATCTACTGCAAGAATTTTTGCAAAAGCAGTAAATTGTTTATCTTTAAGTAGTGATTTTGAACCTTGTAATAAATGTAAAAATTGTTTAGAAATAACGCAGGGAAACTGCATAGATGTTATTGAAATAGATGCTGCATCAAACCGTGGTATTGATGAAATTCGTTCATTGAGGGAAAATGTAAAATATGTACCAGTTAGTTGTAAATACAAAGTTTATATAATTGATGAAGCACACCAAATTACAGAAGCTGCGTTTAATGCTTTCTTAAAAACTTTAGAAGAACCACCAAATTATGTAATCTTTATTCTTGCAACAACAGAATTTAATTCTTTACCACAAACAATTATTTCGCGATGTCAAGTTTTCCAATTCAGACCTGTTTTACAAAATATTATTTTTGAGCGGCTAAAATTTGTTGTAAAATCTGAAAACAAAACAGATAAAATTACTGACGATGCTTTACAACTAATTACAGAATCTGCATTGGGTTCTGTAAGAGACGCACTAAGTTTGCTAGACCAAATTTTTGCATTAACAGAAGTATATCCTAAAGTTGATTCAAAAGTTATACTTAAACTTTGGGGTTCAACACCAACTGAATATGTTGAAAAATATGTCAAATTAATAACTAAAAATGATACAAAATCTATCTTAGAAGTTGTTGAGGAAATTTATAACTCTGGCATAGACCTGATACAATTTACAAAAGATGTCTTAGAATTTTTTAGAAAATTGTTATATTTCAAAACTGGAAATAAACTACAAGATAACATTTATGATTTAGAACAATTCAAAGATCTTTTTTCAACAACACATATTATCTCTTACATTCAACAGCTACTTTATTTAGTTGAAGAAATTAAAAGAACAGAATTTCCAAAAATTTTTCTTGAAATTCATAGTATAAAACTTACAAGACAATATGTTGAAATTAATGAAATTATAAAACATATTGAAAATTTTAATACTGATTATATTTCTGAAAAACAAAAAGATGAAGATGTTTCTAAAGGTAAAAAATTAACTGAAAATGAAAAAGTTTTAGAGAAAAAATATTTGTCTAATAATGAAGAAGAAAATAAAGGACAAAGTATCTCTGTTGAAAAAAAAGAAATTAATTTTGATAAAGAAACATTAGAATTTTTATGGGACAAAATATTAGAAAAGATAAAAATTGAAAAACCACTAAGTTATCCCATACTTTTAGAATCAAAAATTTGTTTTTTAAACGATACTTTGAAAATACTACTTCCTAACAAATATGTAAAACATATGTTAGAACAACATAATTTGAATTTAGAAAAGATTTTAAACCAATTAACTGGGAAAAATTTTCAAGTTTTATACGATATACAACCTACACAAAAAATTGTTTTAGGAGAAGAAATCTCTTTTGCTGAGCAACCTAATGATGTAAAACCTATTGAGATAAAACCAAAGAAAACAAAAATTACTCCTGAAATAGAAAAGTTTTGTAAAGCGTTTTCTGGAAAAATTGTTTCACCAAAAGAAGAAAAATAAAAATTTTTAAAATAAGTAAAGATAAAACATCTAAGGGGAAAATATTATGACAAAAGATTTAGTAAGAAAACTTGTTTTAAAATTTCCAAAACATTTAATTGACAAACCTGTTGTATATCATCTTGTTAAAGATTATAATTTAATGATAAATATTTTAAAAGCAACTATACAACCTGATGCAGAAGGTGTTTTAGTATTAGAAATCTCTGGGAAAAAAGAAAATTTTGATGAAGGAGTTAAATTTTTAAAAAATTTTGGTATAGAAGTTGAACCATTAAGCAAAGATATAAAATTTGATGAAAAAATCTGTTATCATTGTAGTGTTTGTGTACCGATATGTCCTGTTGGCGCTTTAAAGATGGACAAAGAAACATATCATGTATCTTTTGATAAAAACAAATGTATTTTATGCGAGTTGTGTGTAAAAGTTTGTCCACCAAAAGCTATAAAATTAATTTTGTAAATATATAAAAAACTTCAAACTTTTCTCGTCAAATATGTTAAAATACAGAACATATATAAATGATGAGACACAAAAAGTTTTATCCTACGAAGTAGTTTATAAAGAAACTTCTCTTCTTATTCGAGCAGAAAAAAATTTTAAAACCAAGATTTTACAAAATTTAATTTCGTTAAGAAAACCAATTGAAAATTATATCAATAAAAATCCTGAATTTTTAACTTCATTAAAACCTATAAAACCTAAAAAAAATGCTCCTGAAATTATAAAAAAAATGTGTTCAGTATCACAAAAAACAGGTGTTGGACCGATGTCTGCTGTTGCAGGAACTATTGCTGAATTATTGGGCTACAAAATGTTAAATTGGATAGAAAAAGAAAATTTAAAAAAATTTTTAGTTATAGAGAATGGTGGCGACATTTTTGCGTATGTAGATGAACCAATAACTATAGGAATCTATGCAGGCGAAAATTCGCCATTTACAGGAAAGTTAAGTTTAAACATTAATATATTTAACCAACCTTTAGGTATTTGCACTTCTTCAGGCACTGTAGGACATTCATTAAGTTTTGGAAATTCAGATGCTGTCATTATAATTTCTAACTCAGCAAGTTTTTCTGACACATTAGCTACTGCAACTGGAAATTTAGTTAAAATAGAATCTGATATTAAATCTGCAGTAGAGTTTGCAAAAAGTTTTAATGAAACAATTTTTGTATGTATTATTAAAAACAAAACAGTTTCGTTTTGGTCAAAGACAGATAAGATAATAATTAATGAAACTTAAAATTCAAGGAATCGTAGTTTTACCAAAATAATCTACCAAAACATCAGGAATTTTTAATGTAGCATCTTTTTGTTGGTAAGTTTCAAGAACACATGCAAGCGTTCGTCCTACTGCTAAACCTGAACCGTTTAATGTATGAACATAATCTTTTTTACCATTTTTATATTTTATTTTGATATTTAACCTTCTTGATTGAAAATCTTTACAGTTTGAACAAGAAGAAATTTCCCGCCACTGTTTTTCTGCTGGCATCCAAACTTCTAAATCATATGTTTTAGAAGAAGCAAATCCTAAATCTCCACTACATAATAATACAATTCTGTAAGTAAGTCCTAATTTTTCAAGAATTTTTGCAGCATCTTTAACTAACAACTCTAATTCTTTATCTGAATCTTCTGGTTTTGTAAATTTTACAAGTTCAATTTTGTTAAACTGATGTAGGCGCATAAGACCTTTTATGTCTTTTCCGTAGGAACCAGCTTCACGACGAAAACATGCTGAATAAGAAACATATTTTTTTGGTAGTTCATCTTCAGGAATAAATTCGTCTTTGTGAAGATTTACAAGTGTAACTTCTGCTGTGGGAATTAAGTATAAATCGTCATCTTTACATTTATAAAGTTCTTCTTCAAATTTTGGCAGTTGTCCTGTACCTGTAATACTTTCTTTTGTAACCAAATATGGCAGCCATATCTCTTCATAACCATTTTTTATATGTTCTTCAACCATAAAATTTATAATTGCACGCTCTAATTTTGCACCTAAATTTTTAAGTGCTACAAACCGTGAACCAGAAATTTTTGCTGTTTTGTCAAAATCAAGTATACCTAAAATTTTGCCTATTTCCCAATGCGGTAAAATATCAAAATTATACTGTCTTACTTCACCTGATTGGTATACAACTTTATTATCTTTCTGTGATGTTCCATAAGGAACACTATCATCTGGTATATTTGGCAAGTATAAAAGTTCTTTTGTAAGTTGTGTTTCTACATCTTTAAGTTTTGTTTCTATTTCTTCAAGTTGAAGTTTTAGAGTTTCTATTTCTTTAAGTAAATTATCTGGTTGCTTATTTTCTTTTTTAAGTTTACCGATTTCTTCTGAAAGATTTTTTCTTCTGTTTCTTAAAATATCTGCTTGTTGTTGAAGTTTTCTTTTTTGTTCATCAAGAAAAATAACATTTGACAAATCAATTTTTTCTCCACGAAGAGAAAGTTTTTCTTCAACAAAGGATCTGTTGTTTCTTATAAGATTAATATCTATCATATATTTTGTTTAAAATTATATTTTAAATTTCAATACAATTTTTTGTCTTAAAATTCAACTTAATATATGGAATTTGGCAAAAATTTATTGTAATAAAATTTTATGAGTAAAAAAAGTTTTTTTAAAATAGTTAGTATCTATAAGTATTTGGTGATAAACATACTTTTCTTAAATATTTTTTCTTCTTTTTCTTTAACGCAACAGTTAAAGTATAACAATTCATTAATTTATGCAAAAATTATTTATCCTTCTGATTGGATTTCTACAAATTCTACCACAACAAAAAATAATATTGAAAAAATTTTAAAAAATTTAAACCAAGAAAAATATAATACTATAATCTTCTCAGTAAAACGAAACGGTTTTGTTGTTTATAAAAGTTCATATGTAGAAATTTCAGAATTATTTGGTATAAAAAAACCTAACGAAGATTTTTTATCTTTTGCAATTGAGGAAGCAAAAAAATATAATTTAAAATTTTTTGTAGTTATGGACCTTTTCCGGGCAAATATTTACGCTAAAAAATCTTGGTTGTGTAAAAGAAAAGATGGAAGTTTTTATGAACCATATTTTTTAAGTTGTGGCAATCTTGAAGTACAGACATATTTAAGAGATATTGTAAAAGAATTTATTTCTTTATACCAAGTTGACGGTATTATTTTTGAAAACTTGTTTTATCCATCAAAAGATACAAGTTATGACGATGTTTCTTTAAAAAGATTTTATACTCGTGGCAATCCTCAAGTTTTAGAATATGAAAATTTCCAAAGAGAACAACTAAACAAATTTATCTCTGATTTATATTCTGAGATAAAACAAAAAAGAAATGATTTACTTATAGGTGTTATAGTTGACAGTGTCTACAAAGATTCTTTCACATTAGAAGGAAGTTTTTATAAAAATTTTCAAGATTATAAAAACTGGATAGAAAATAACCTTTGCGATTTTATTATACCAAAATTTGAACCTAAAAATTTTAAAAAAATAGATAATTTTTTAAAAATTTTTCAAACAGAAAAAGTTGTTATAGGAATTAAAGAAAATCTCAAAAAAGAAGAGTTTGATCTAATATACTCAAAAAATATTTTAGGAGTAGTTAATTTTTCAACTACAACTTTAACTTTACAAACCACTCCTTTTTTTCCGACAACAGGATTTAACAATTCTATTTTATCAGGCAAAGTTTTAGATGAAAAAAATCTTCCTATTGAAGATGTTTGGGTGAAACTTTTATATCCTAATGGAAAAACACTACAAACTTTAACTTCTTATGACGGACTTTTTTCTTTTGTTAGTATTTCAACAACACAACCTTTTAGTTTAGAATTTCACTATCCCTATTGTGAAAAAGTTTTTATCTCAAGTATTACTTTGAACGAAAACGAAATAAAAGTTTTAGATCCTATAATTATTAACAATGCTTCTTCTGAAAGACAAAAACTTTTTTTTCACATTATAAACCCAAAAGATTTTTATACCACAAAATCTCCTATACATATCTTAGCAAGAACTTATCCTACAAATAAAGTCAGTGTTTTTTCTGAAACAATTTCAACAAATCCAAAAGTTTTCGATACTGGAATTTTTGTAGTAGACAACATAAAATTAAAACCAGAAGATAACATAATTAAGTTTATAATAACTGATAATTTTAATAAAAATATCTCAACACATTTTATAACTATAAACTATTCAACAAAAACAGAAGTTTTACAAACAGAACAAGAAACAAAACAAAAAGAAGAATTTATTCTCATACTTCCTAAAGAAGATCTTATGCTTTTCACAAACGATATTTTAGAATTAAAAGTTAAATTTCAAAGTGGTAAAAATCTATATGCTTTATGTTTTGATACCAATGAAAAAATTTTTCTTGACGAAATTGAACCTGGAATTTATTATAAATCATATCTTATACCTTTAAATTTTTCTTCTAAAAAAACAAAATTAAAATTTTGTTATGACTACAAAGAACCTAAAAAGTTTTTCTTTCAGAAACAAAAAGTTAAAACAAAAGTTTACCCAACAGATATAAATATTGAAGTTTTAAATTCTGCATATCCATTAATTGCACAAACAATAGCTACAAAAACACCTATAAATTACGGATTACATTATGTTCGTCTTGGTGGGCCTTATATTACAGAATTGCCAAAAGGAACAAAATTACAAATTATAGGCAAACAACAAAATAATTATAAAGTAAAACTTTCTTTTTCACTTTCTGGCTGGGTTGAAGAAAAAAATGTTTCTTTTACTAAAGAGAACAAAATTTTACAAAATTATTTTACTAGTTGTTCTGTCCTTGTTGGAGATACATCAGAACAAATTTTTATTCCGTGGAAAGAACAAACTCCGTTTTCAATCTCAACTACACTAGAAAATAAAAAAACTTATCTTTTAGTAGATTTTTTTAATACACATCTTGCTACAACATGGATTATACAAAACCCTAATTCAAAAGTTGTTGAAGATATAAAGCTTGCACAAATTGAAGATGGGTATTTAAGAATGAAAATTAGTATAAAACAAAACCAGCTATGGGGTTTTTGGTATGAAGCGTCTCAATCAAATTTAAAAATCTACTTAAAACATCCACCAAAAATAAATAATAAAAATCCACTTTATGGAATAAAAATAGCCTTAGAGGCAGGCCACGGCGGAGAAAATAATACAGGTGCAGTAGGTCTTGCTGGAACTAAAGAAAAAAATTTAAATTTATCTTTTGTAGAAATACTTAAAGAATATTTTGAAAAAGAAGGTGCAAAAGTTATACTTATAAGACAAGGTGATACAAATCCTTCTTTTGATGAAAGATTAAAAATTGCTTATGACAATTTTGCAGATTTAATAATTTCTATACATGCAAATGCAAGTACTACTGATAATGGATATTTAAGTTCTGGTAGTGGACCAAGTGTTTTTTATAAACATGAACATTGCAAAAATTTTGCTAAAAATATTTATGGTGGACTTTTAGACCTCTGGAATAACAAAGGAGCAGGCTTAGTAGGAAATTTTAATTATGCAATAGTAAGACAATCAAGAATACCTGCTATTTTAATAGAGATGGGATATTTGACACATCCTTTAGATGAATCAATTTTGTTAAACAGAAAATTTTTACACTTGCAAGCAGAAAAAATTGTTAATGCAACAAAAAAATTTTTAATAGAAAGCAAGTAAAATTATTTAAACAATCTTGTTGATTCTTCTAACCCATTTTTTAGGTAAGCTATAACTATTCCGTAATTTGTTATTGGCACATTTTGAGATTTTGCTTTATATATCCTAGAAAGAATTTCTTTTCTGTTTGTCATACAACCACCACATTGAATTATAAGTTTATATTTTTTTAAATTTTCAGGAAAATCTTTACCTGAAAAAACTTCCACTTCTATATCTTTGTTTATCTTTTGTTTAATCCAACGAGGAATTTTGTTTCTTCCTATATCATCTCCTATTGGATGATGTGTACAACTTTCTGCAATCAAGATTGTATCTTTATCTTGAAGTGTTTCTATAGTTTTGACACCTTTTATATATTCATAAATATCTCCTTTTATTCTTGCAAAAAGAATAGAAAACGAAGTAATTAGTATATCTTTAGGGACAGATTTTAATACTTCTTCAAAAACTTGTGAATCTGTTATAACTAATTTAGGTTTTTTATTAAGTTGTGTAATTGAATATGCTAAATTTTTTTCATTTGTAACTAAAACATTAACTTTTTTATCTAAAAGTTCTCTTAGAACCTGTTGTTGAGGCAAAATTATTCTTCCTTTAGGAGCTTCTTTGTCAATCGGAATTACTAAAACTACAAAATCTTCTTCTTTTGCTAAACCGTCGGGAATTAAAGATGAGGGTTTTATAAAATCTTCTGGCAGTAGTTC
Source organism: Endomicrobiia bacterium (assembly GCA_046292225.1). Taxonomy (GTDB): domain Bacteria; phylum Elusimicrobiota; class Endomicrobiia; order DTEH01; family DTEH01; genus JANXDG01. The sequence goes on along the minus strand of JBKBRH010000012.1, from coordinate 7,209 downwards.
TATAAGTTTTGATTTTACAATATCTGTTGTTTGCCAACTTTTTTTAATACTACTTACTTTAACAAAATTTATATTTTTTTGTTTTAAATATTCTAAGATTTCTTCTTTAGGGTCTATTACATCAATTTTATTTAAAATAACAAGTAATGGTGTATTATATTTCTTAGCAGTGTTTATAACAAATTCTTCATAATCAGTCCATATATTTGGTTCTATAACCAAAATAATTATATCTGCTCTGTCAAAAACTTTTATTGTTTTTTGTATTCTAAGATTTCCTAAACTACTTATATCATCAAGTCCTGCTGTGTCAATAAAAAGCACAGGACCTATTGGTAAAAGTTCCATCGGTTTTTCAACAGGATCTGTAGTTGTCCCAGGGATGGATGAAACTATAGAAACATCTTGTTGAGTTAAACAATTTAACAACGACGATTTACCTACATTTGTCCTACCAAAAATTGCTATATGTAATCTTAAACCTTTTGGTGTTGTAGAATACATTTTTTTAATGAATCTCCTCTTTCAAAAGAAAGTTCTAAACCTAAATTTTCTGCTGCTTGTTTAATTATTTTTAAGTTCAAAGATTTTCTTTGATCATAAATTTTATAATTTTTTTTATAATTTTCTGGAGTAAAACTTACCATTACAACATTTGCTCCTGATAAAAAACATTTTTTAAGTATCTCAACTTTTTTCATTTCGTCATCAAATAATGACACTGTCGCTGTAGTAGCAGGAAGGTTTGGTGTTTTTAAAACAATTCTTGTTATTGCTAAAGTTTTTAAAACTAAATTAAAGTCTCCTTTAGGAAAATCTTTAAATGGTGTATCTTTTTGTGGTATAAAAGGACCTATTCCTGCCATATCAACATCAAGTTCTTTCATAAATATGATATCGTCTATAATATCTTCTAAATTTTGTTCTGGAAGACCAACAATATTTCCTGCTCCTACTTGAAAACCTATTTCTTTAAGTAAAAACAAAATCTCTTTTCTTCTTTTAAAATTCATACCTGGATGAATTTTATTGTATAATTCTTCATTAGAAGTTTCGTGTTTTAACAAAAACCTGTCTGCTCCTGCATCATAGAATTTTTTATAACTTTCATTTTTTCTTTCACCTATAGAAAGTGTAATTGCTACATCTTTTGAGTATTTTTTTATCTTTTCTATAATTCTACAGATCATATCTTCTGTATAGTAGAAATCATCTCCAGATTGTAAAACTACTGTTTTTATACCTAAATCAATAATCTGTTTTGCAGTTTGAAAAATTTCTTCAATATCCATTCTGTACCTTTGAAGATTTTTATTATCTCTTCTAAGTCCACAATAAAAACAGTTCCTAACACAATAATTTGAAAATTCAATTAACCCACGAACAAAAATTTTTTTATTAAAATATTTACTTGTTATCTCAAACGCATTTTTTATAAGAAGTTCATTTTCCATATTAAAAAGTTGAAGTATATATTTTTTTTTCATAGTTTTGATTTTTTAAAAATACAAATCTCGTTCTCCATTAGAAATTCTTATATAATATTCAATAAGTGATGGATATAACTTTGGAATTTTTGTTTTAACTTCTTCTAACTCTTTTTCTATTAAAGGTTGGACTTCTTTTTTTGTTTTTTCAGAAGCAAAATCGTCAACCCATTCTTTAAATGTCAAAATAGCATTTAATTTACAAAAAACAGCTTCTTTACCACATTTAAGTAAGTTTAAAATTTTATCTCCAGTGCGGCCACATCTGTATCCAGCAGTACAAAATGAAGTAATGTATCCCATATCAGCTAAATCTCTTACAAGTTCTTCTAAACTTCTTGTATCTGATAAAATAAACTGTTGAATCTCTGGTTTTTGTTGTTCAAAATTTTTGCTATAAGCACCAACTCCTATTTTTGATGAAGCATCTGTTTGAGTTATACCTAAATTTATTAATTCGTTTCTAAATTCTTTTTTCTCTCTTGCTGTAATTATCATACCAGTATATGGTATTGCTAAACGTATTATAGCTATAATCTTTTTTAAAACTTCATCAGAAACTTTATACAGCGTTTTTTCTACAAAAGGTGTATTTATTGCTGGTTCAAGCCGAGGAAACGATACAGTATGAGGTCCTATGCCAAATCTTTCTTCTAAATCTCTTGCATGACAAACTAAAGATATAACTTCAAACCTCCAATCATACAAGCCATAAAGTACACCTATACCAACATCATCAATCCCTGCTTCTAAAGCTCTATGCATACAATAAAGTCGCCATAAATAATCACTTTTTGGTGTATCTTTAGGATGTAGTTTTTGATACATCTGTGGATGATATGTCTCTTGAAAAACTTGATATGTTCCAATACCTGCTTGTTTTAACAGTTTTAATTCTTCAACACTTAAAGGAGCACAGTTAACATTTACTCTTCTAATCGAAACATAAGAATTTTTAGTTTTTACTTTTACTGAATATATTGTGTTTAAAACATCGGTTATATACTCGATATTTGAATACTGTGGATGTTCACCAAAAACAGCAATCAATCTTTTATGTCCAATTTTCCCCGCTAAAATTTCAATTTCATTTTTTACTTCTTCTAATGTCAAATTTTTTCTTACAACATTTTTATTTGTACTTCTAAAACCGCAGTAGACACATTTGTTAACACAATAATTGCTTAAATATAAAGGTGCAAACACCACAATCCTGTTGTCATAAACTTTCTTTTTAATCTCTAATGCTACTTTAAATATTTCCTGCCACAAATCTTCATTTTTTAAATTTATCAAACATGCAACTTCATCTGGAGTTAAAGTTTGAATTGATTTAGATTTTTCAATAATATCTTCAATCTGTTTTTTAGACGGATTGTTGTTATTTTCTATAACATCCCAAATTTTTTGTGGATCAATAAATGTTTTTAGTTGTGTCATTTTCATTCTTTATGTTTCCTTTTATATTCTTTTATAATTTGTGGTATCATCTGTGGTGTTAAATTACCATAAATTTTGCCATCAATCATTATAACCGGAGCTAAACTACAAGCACCTAAACATCGTGCTTCTTCAAAACTAAAAAGTCCATCTTCACTTACTCCACCTAAATCTGTTTTAAGTTCTTCTTTTAGTTTTGCTATAATTTCATCTGCTCCTTTTATATAACATGCTGTACCTAAACATACAGAAATAATATGTTTGCCAGGTTTTTTTAGTTTAAAATAATGATAAAAAGTCGCAACACCCCAAATATGTGAAAGTGGTACTTGAATTGTTGTAGCTACTTCTTCTATTGCTTCTTTGTCTAAATAACCAAAAAGTTCTTGTACTTTGTGTAGAATTGTTAAAAGGTTTGATTCCATCCTTGATTTGTTTTTAAATGACTCCAAATATTCTTTTAAAATTTTTATATCTTGTTGTTTTTTATCTTGACCAATCTCTTTTATTTCCATAAATCCCTCCTGTATAATATATCTTTGGTACTTCTGTTTAAGATGTTAATATGTTATTCAAAAATTTGCTCTGCGAGAGTTTTTATATTTATCATTTATCTCCTCAAATATATGTTAGCAAATTTTATATTTTTAAAATTGTTAACAGAAAAATTTCCTCCGTCCCCGTTTTTGTGCGTTTTTGTTTTTTATCTCAGAGTCATCTCTTTTGGAATTATACCTTTTGGATATTTTGGGCTATAATGTGTATGAAGCAATTTGTGAGCTTTTTCACTTAATGGTTTACCTAAAAATTCTTTATACAATCTTATTATAGCAGGATTATTATGTGCTCTACGAATAGTTTTTTTTCTATCTATTCCATAAAGTGCTTCTGCTCTTTTTGTTAAAATTTCTTCATCTAAAGGAATAGAATTTGCTCCCGCGTACGGTTGTCCTCCACCACCTATACATCCACCAGGACAACCCATAATCTCTACAAAATGATATTTCTGTGGTTCTTTTTTTATTATCTCTAAAACCTGTGATGCGTTACCTAAACCATGGGCTACTACAACATTAATTTTTTTACCATCCAACTCTATACTACCTTCTTTGATACCTTTCATCCCACGAATTTGTGATATTTCTATTTCCATAAGTGGTTCACCGGTGTAAATCTCATATGCTGTTCTTATAGCTGACTCCATCACACCACCAGTAGTACCAAAAATTGCTCCACCACCACTTGATATACCTAAAGGATTGTCAAATTCTTCTGGCTGAATATTTACAAAATCAATCCCTGCAGATTTTATCATCCAAGCAAGTTCTCTTGTAGTTATAACTATATCTACAGCAGCTAATCCGTTAATCATAAGTTCTGGCCTTTTTGCTTCATACTTTTTTGCTGTACAACACATCACCGCTACACTTAAAATTTTTTCAGGATTAACTTTAATTTTTTCTGCAAAATATGTTTTTATCATTGCACCAAGCATAGACATAGGAGATTTACAAGTTGATATATTTTCAATCATATCTGGATAAAATTGTTCCATAAATTTCATCCATGCTGCAGAACAGGATGTTATCATCGGTAGTTTACCATTACCTTTTAACCTTTCTAAAAACTCATTTGCTTCTTCCATAATAGTTAAATCAGCACCAAATTGTGTATCAAAAACATAATCAAACCCTAATTTTCTTAATGCTGCAACTGTTTCTTTTTCTTTTGATATACCTGCAGGAAAACCAAACGCTTCACCAATTGCTGCTCTAACAGAAGGTGCAAATTGTACTATTTTTATCAAATCTGGATCACGAAGTTTTTCAAACAATTCTTGTGTATAATTTTTCTCTAAAAATGCTGCTGTAGGACAAACATTTATACATTGGCCACATAAACTACAAACACTCTCAGCTATTGGCATATCAAAAGCTGTAGTAACTACTGTTTTAAATCCACGATATGCATAAGATAAATTAAACACACTTTGAATTTCTGAACATATTCTTACACATCTGCCACATAATACACATTTTTCTGGATCTCTTATCACAGCAACTGAAGACACATCTTTTTCATACCTTTTTCTTTCACCAACAAAATGTCTTTGTTTTATTCCCATAGCATAGGATAACCTTTGTAGTTCACAAGTACCATTTCTATCACAAGTATGACAGTCCATTGGATGGTTATCTACTAAAAGTTCAACGATATCTCTTCTTGCACGACGAAGTTCTGGTGTGTTTGTACTTATCTTCATAGCATCACTTATTGGATATGCACAACTTGCTACAAAATTTCTCATCCCCTCAACTTCAACTATACAAACTCTGCATGCTCCCTCTATTGAAAGTTTAGGATGATAACACAACCTAGGAATATGATATCCTAACTTGTCCAAAGCTTGCATTATTGTTTGTCCGTCTTCTACTTGGTATTGTTTATTGTTTACATATATAGTTATTAATCTAGCCATAAACTTTTCTCCTTAATTTAAAAATTTTTATAACTAATTTTTTGAAATAGCGTAGAACTTACATACACGCCAACATCCACCACATTTTATACATATATCTTGATTAATCTTATGTATTTGTTTTGGTGAACCTGAGATCGCTTCAACTGGACATACTTTTTTACATGCACCACAACCAATACAATTTTCTTTTATCTCATAAGTTAAAAGGTTTGTACAAAATTTTGCTCTACATTTTTTATCTCTTATATGTTCAACATATTCATCTTTAAAATTTTTTATAGTGCTTAATACAGGATTCGGTGCTGACTGTCCTAACCCACAAAGTGATGATTTTTTTATCATATTCCCTAATCTTTCTAATTTTTCTATATCACCTTCTTGACCCTTACCTTCGGTAATTTGTGTGAGAATTTCTAACATTCTTTTTGTTCCTTCTCTGCAAGGTGTACATTTACCACAGGATTCATTTTGTGTAAACTCTAAGAAAAATTTTGCTACAGCTACCATACAAGAATCTTCATCAATTACTATCATTCCTCCAGAACCCATTATTGATCCCGCAGAAGTAAGTGATTCGTAATCTACTTCTGTATCAAGGTGTTCTTCTGCAAGACAACCTCCAGACGGACCTCCGGTCTGTACCGCTTTAAACTTTTTATCTTCTATTATACCACCACCTATGTCATAAACTATCTCTCTTAATTTTATACCCATTGGAACTTCAACTAATCCTGTATTTTTAATCTTTCCAGCTAAAGCAAATACTTTTGTCCCTTTACTTGTTTTTGTCCCTATTTTACTAAACAATTCTGCAGAAGAAATTATTATAACAGGAATGTTAGCCCATGTTTCAACATTGTTTATCAAAGTTGGTTTATTAAAAAGTCCTTGAATTGATGGGTATGGTGGTCGTGGTCTTGGCATACCACGATGCCCTTCAATTGAATGAATTAACGCTGTTTCTTCACCACAGACAAACGCACCTGCTCCTAACCTTATCTCAATATCAAAACTGAAATTACTTCCTAAAATATTTTCTCCAAGAAAACCTTCTTTTTTTGCTTGTTCGATTGCTTTCTTGATTCTTTCAACTGCTAATGGATACTCTGCTCTTATATAAACAATACCTTTGCTGCTACCTATAGCATACCCACCTATAATCATTCCTTCAATAACACTATGCGGATCACCTTCAATCGTACTTCTGTCCATAAAAGCGCCAGGGTCTCCTTCATCAGCATTACAAATAACAAATTTTTCATCTGAAATTTCCTTTGCTGTAAGTTCCCATTTTACTCCTGTAGGAAACCCAGCACCACCTCTTCCACGAAGACCTGATTTTTTTATTTCTTCAATAACCTGTTTAGGAGTCATATAAGTCAAAACTTTTGCTAATGCTTCATACCCTCTTACAAGTAAATATTCATCAATGTTTTCAGGATCAATTATTCCACAGTTTCTTAAAACAATACGTTTTTGTCTTTTAAAATTTTTATAATTCCCAAGAATTTTTATAAACTTAAAATATCCATTCTGCAAAAAATTGACACCTTCTGCTTGTTTAGAATTGATAATATCTTGTTCAATAATTAATTTCACATCTTCTACTTTAACATTAGTATAAATTCTATTTTCAGGATAAACCATTACAATTGGTCCTTCATCACATAAATCCATACAACTTGAGAAACATAACTCTACTTTGTCTTGTAAATTTCTTTGCTTTATTTCTTTCTCAATTTCTTCTATAACATCCTCAGTTGTTTGATTTAAACAAAAAGCACCTCTGCAGATAACAAT
>JBKBRH010000011.1:16726-19180 GCA_046292225.1 Endomicrobiia bacterium | reverse complement strand
TTCCTTCGTTGTCCCTTCGTAGTCCCTGCGCTACGCTCAGGGCTTTGGCTCAGGCCTTCGGCTCAGTAGGACGAGTTCCTTCGCTATGCTCAGGATGACATTGCTTTACTTTCTCACTTTCTTTTCCTATCCCCACCTGCTATTCACCTGTCACCTATCTTTATCTTTTTCCCTCTCTCACTTTTTCACTTTCTCACTCTTCAGCATCACCTATCTGCTAATCACTGCTACCTATCATCTAATTATTGAAGTATTTATAAACTATTCTTCCCAAAGATTCTCAAGAGACAGAACCTAGGTTAAATGTTTTTTAAGAATTTTTAGTATTTACGAAATATTTTTATTTTTTTCAATTATGAAAATATGATTTTAGCTATCAAAAAATATTGATAAAGTCTTTAGAACTTTTAATTTTTCTTTACCTTCAAGTTTTGATTTATCAACGATATATTTAAACAAACTTAAAGTTTTGTCATAATTTTCTCTGTCTACAGGATAAGGATGGCCATCTTTACCACCAAAAGCAAATGAAAATCTTGCAGGATCTTTTGTGGATACAGGATATCCATAAATTAATTCTGAAATTAATCCTAACGCACGCAAAGTTTTTGTTCCTACACCTTCAATTAACAACAAATCTTTAAACGAATTTAATTCTGTATCTTTTATTTTTGTAAACATTTTATAAAGTTTTTTGAAATCAAAATCTTCAGTTAAAATATAATGTCTTTGAGGTAAAAATAAATCAGGTTGAAACTTTAATGAATATGAAATTTTTTTAATCTCATTTATAATACTTTCTGGTTTTTGTAAATTTATATATTCAAGAATATTGTTTTGAAATTTGTCTGAATTTTCGTCTACAAAATTTAAAATACTATTTTCTTTTTTCTGTGTAGCAATACCTCTATGTGGTGAAACAATAAATTTTTGTGATTCTGATTTTGTAATTTTATTAAACCAGTGATACCTTCTTGCATATTTTAAATTTGTGTTCATCCCCTGTTGTATAACACACCAATTGTTATTTTTATCTACAAAAATTGTATGGTGATAAATCTTATATCCATCTTGGATACATGAATTGTCAACTTTTGCAGTAAGTTTTGATAAAATTATAAAATTTTCAGGATGAGAGATTTGTTTACAAGACAAAATTTCTTTAGGTGTATTTATTGCAGTTTTACCTTTGCCACCAAAAATGTAAATTCCGTATTCAGGATGGTTATTAAACATTTCTTTTATTGCAGCAGTAACTGTTGTCGTAACACCTGAAGAATGCCAATCAAAACCAGAAATACAACCTAAAATTTGAAACCATACAGGATCTGAAAGTCGGTTAAGTAATTCTTCTGTTGAAAATTCTAAAATTATAACTTTACATATTTCAAACAAAAGTTTTTTTTGTCGTTCAAAAAGCCATTTTGGTGCTTCCCCATAATGTAATGGTAAATCTGCAATTTTATGTTTCATATTTTAATATCAGTCAATTTTTTTATTTCAAGATTACAATTTTGCCATATATAATCAAATTCAAATGATAACAAAGTTTTTTTTAAAATTTCCTCATTTATAGATTTAACAAATTCAACGATTTTGTTATAAATTGTAGTTCTTATAGGTCTTGAATATCTAAATTTACCATCTGGACAAAGAAACATTTCAAAAAAACATAACTTACTTTTTTTTTCTTTTAAAATTTTAAATTGTTTTTTTGTCAATCTCAAAGTTGACATTGTTATTGAATGAAATTTTTTTAAATTAATTGTTTCAATCAAAAGTTTTATTAAATTTTTGTATTTCTCTATAATATTTTCTATCGAAAAAATAATATCTTCGTATTTAATTCCATAAATAGGATAAATAATAATGGGTTCTAATCTTACGGCTAAATGAAATCCTAAACTTTCTGCAAATTTTAATGATTCAATTCGTTGGTTGAGCGTTGCTGTATTATGTTCAAACTTTGTAATTGTTTCATCTAAAGACAAACTTGGTGCGTAGATCACTTTCGTGTTTTCAAAAAACAAATTTTTGTTTAATTTCAAAATATTATTAGTTTTTGTTCTTAATTCTATATAACAAAATTTTTTGTATTTTTTTGCTAAAAAAGAAATTGTTTCTATAATTTTTTGTAAAATTTCAAAATGTTTTTCAGTAAGTAAAGAATCTGTGGTTTCTCCAAGGTTGAAATAAAATAATTCTTTCTCTGAATTAGAAAATAAAACTTTAATTTCTTCTTCTAACTTTTCATAATTTTGATAAATTACAGGGATATTTGGCGTTTTTGAAAATTTTAAATAACAATATTCACAACCTAAATTACAATTTGTTCCAAAAGAAATTACATATTCGTTTAAATCAACAACATTTTTACCATAATCATACTTGTTTATAAAAAAAGTTTTCCGTATCATAGTTTTGTCAGTATTTCTTTTATTTCTGAGTAATTCT
>JBKBRH010000011.1:0-16628 GCA_046292225.1 Endomicrobiia bacterium | reverse complement strand
AGGTTCTTTTATTAATATCTTCTTATGATAAAAACTTACGCAAGTGTTAAAGAATTGATAGTTTTATCTACAGCAACTACAATAGAAGACAATTTTACAATTATAGCTGCTGTAAGTAATGTTATAATAATTCATACAGCAGAAAGGAAACTTAGCAAGCATAATATTATAAAATTTTTGATTTTATAAATAGGATAGTTACATTTATAAATTTGGTTGTGTAGTTAATTTTTATATATTTGGTTTGAAAAAAATTATACCTCAGGAAACAGAAAGAAAAAATATTGTGAAAGTAGATATTGATTATTAAATCTTAAAACATAGATTTTTAGTATTTCAACAATAGAATATAAATCCAATTGAGAATTTTTGTATTTGTTTTATCATTTTTAGAAAATTTATTTTTTCTTGTTTTGAAAGATTTCAAGAAACATTGCCAAACATATGGGTTAAAGTATTGATTAAATTATTTTTTCTAAAACTAAGTTTTAATAATTCTTTTAAATTATCTTCATATTCTTTTTGTATTTTTACAAAATTTTCTTTTTTATATTTTGCAATTAAATAACCTAAAATTTTTAGATGTTTCTGCGATATACTCATAAAAATATATTTATACTTTGTATGAAAATCAATTAAATTTTTAATATTTGATTTTGCATAGTCAAACCTGTAGAAAAGAAACACTTTTGTTAAAAATTCAAAAAATAAATCTTTGTTTTTCAACCTATCTTCGTCAATCATAGGTAAATATGGTAAGGTTTCTTTTAAAATTTTTGCAAAAAGTCCGTATGTTCTACCATAAACTTTTCCATCAACAAAAAACTTAGCGTTTAAAATACCACAACTTGGAGATTTTGATTTAAGTATTATACCGTAGATTTTGTCTTCATATTTTTTTATAGTTTGGTAAGAGAAATCTTTTAGTTTTGATGTGACATCAAGATTGGTATCTTCTTGTATAACTTTTATTTCTTGATTTTCTTTATGTAATCTTATAGGTTTTCTTGGTATTCCAAGACCTATTTCTACTTCAGGACAAACATTTATAAGATTAAACAAAGGTTTGATTTTGTTTACAATTTCGTCATTTACAGAAGTGCCGTTGTATCTATATTTTAAACCGTTAAGGCAGGCACTTATAAGAATAGTTGGTTTCATAAAAAATTTTTAAATTTTATTTCCTGTTAGTAAAAAATATATTTCTTTATATTTTTCAGATGTAGTTTCTATAACTTCTTTAGGCAAATTAGGTCCTGGATAGGTTTTGTCCCAACCAGTAGATTCTGTATAATCTCGCACGTATTGTTTATCAAGTGAAGGTTGAGATTTGCCTTCTTCATATTTTTCTTTAGGCCAGAACCGAGAAGAATCTGGGGTTAAAATTTCGTCAATTAAAATAATTTTTTGTGTTTTTTCGTCTATCCCAAATTCAAACTTTGTATCTGCGATGATTATTCCCCGTGTTTCAGCGTAAGAAGATGCTTTTTTGTATAATTCTATAGATTTTTCTTTTATAAATAAAGCGTTATTTTCTCCTATAAGTTCAACGGTTTTATCAAAAGTTATATTTTCGTCATGGCCAACTTTAGCTTTAGTTGACGGTGTAAAGATAGGCTGTGGCAGTTTTGAAGATTCTTTTAACCCTTCAGGAAGTTTTATTCCGCATACAGTAGAAAATTTTTGGTATTCTTTTAACCCGCTGCCGGATAAATATCCACGAACTATACATTCTACTGGTAAAACTTTAGCTTTTTTTACTACCATAGTGCGAAGGTCTAAAATATCTTTATGTTTTTTAAATTCTTCAGGTAAACCATCAACACCAAAACTTATAACATGGTTTTCTATCACATCTTTTAAATATTTACACCAAAATTTTGTAAGTTGTGTTAAAACAATACCTTTATAAGGTATAGGGTCAGGCAAGACAACATCAAAAACTGAAATTCTGTCTGTTGCAACTATTACGAGACTGTCTCCTAAATCAAAAATATCTCTTACTTTACCTTGTTTTTGCGGGTTCAAACCTAACTCTTTTGTTGTTTTTAATGGTTGCATTATTTTTCCTTTTTATCTTGAGATAAATTTTGAATTTTTTATTATAAACCTCCAAAGCCAATTTTTAGATTTTTTTGCATAATCAATATTTATTCTTTGAGTTTTTAAAATTTCTGATTTTTTAATTTTTTCTCCTTCAGTGAGATAAAGTTGAGAATTTTCTTTTAGCATATCTATCCCGTTTAAAGTTTTATCAATTTTTAACGCTTTACAAACTTTCCCAGGACCATTTAGTAGTTTTGTAATATCAAAATTTTTATCTTTGTTTAAATTTTTTAATATTAGATTTAATCCTTCAACAGGTTCACATGCACGCAGTAAAATCCCGCCTGCTTTGTGTGGTTGGTGACAAACAATGTTTAAACAATATGTGTTTATATGCACGGGATATACATACGAATAGCCAACTTTGCCAAATAACCTTTCGGTACGTTTTGTTCTACCGTAGCGTCCTACATGACAACCATCATCTTCTTTCCCACCGTAAGCTTCGGTTTCTACAATTTTTACTACAATTTTTCCTTCAGGTAGTTTCCTAACAAGATATTTACCTAAAAGTAACCCTGCAACATATTTAGGATGAGAACTAAATAATTTGTGTGAAATTCTTCTACTACCATGCATACCCAAATTGTAATCCTATATGTGTAATACCGACCCTGCTTTCAATTTCGCCGGCTTTTTTGTTATCAGCTTTTATAATAATATCAGAAACAAAACCCATACCAATACTTAAGTCAAACATTAATCCTTCCTGCAATACCCATCTGTGGCCAATGTCAATTCCTATTGCAAAAGCATTATTTGTATCTGATATATCCAAAGGTTTATATTTAGCATTAACATTTATACCAGTATATTTTGGCATAAAATATACTCCGCGCAATGTTTTCCCATATCTACCAGCAGGATAAATACCAATGCCGATTTTATATAAAGTAACAAGAATTGACCAATCGCTGCCATGATCAATACCATATATTTTACTTGCAGCACCTAAGCCAAACATTACTGAAAGTTTGTCAGACAATAACCTTTCATAATGAGCATTTATCTGTCCAATAAAAAGTGGAATAACATTTACATATATGGCATTATGTTCGTTTCCATAAATCTTTTCAGTTTTTTCTTGTGCTATTAAAGGTAAAAAGTAGATGGATAATACTAAAAATATAATAATCTTTTTCATAACTTTTAATATCCTCCTTATGTATTAGAATTTTTATACCTGTTAGAAAATTATTTTATCGTCGGAAATTTTAATAACCAATTTTTTATTCTCACCTACACCTGTTACCAACGATATAACACTGCTGCCTTTGGCACGACTGTCACCTTGAACGCAGTGAATGGTCTCAAGTCTTATTGTCTTTTTTTGTCATTCTGAACGAAGCGTAAGCGAAGTGAAGAATCTCTATTCTCACTGCAAACAAATCCGAGATTCTTCGCCCTTAGGGCTCAGAATGACCTTTGTAACACATCCTCTTGACAGTCTACCATCTTTTTTCACTTTCTCACTTTTTCACTCTTTCACTTCCCACCTACCTGCTATCACTTGTAGTGCGATCTTTTTAGGGCCGCTTTATCGTTAAGCGACGATAAATTGTCGCACTACAATTTTTGCGCCATAATAAATTTTTCATTAATATTTTATAGTAAAAATTTTCAGAATTTAACATACAATAGCTCAAGATAATTTTTCAACAAAAGATTTTATGTTGTTGACACCTTCTTTTATGTCTTCCATAGAAGTTGCATAGGACAATCTTATATAATCATCGTCGCCAAAGACACTACCAGGAATTACTGCAACTTTTGCTTGTGTTAAAAGTAGTTCTGCAAGTTTCATAGAAGTATTAACAGTTTCGCTATTAAACTTTTTATTTTTTAGTTGTGATATATTAACCCAGACATAAAACGCACCCTGTGGTTTAAGACAAGAAAGATAAGGAATTTTGTTTATTTCTTCAACAATATAATCTCTTCTTTTTTCAAATTCGTCAACCATTTTTTTAATATACTCTTCACCATATTTTATTGCGTCAACACAAGCATACTGAACAAAAGAAGTTATGTTAGAAGTAGAATGGTCCTGTAGATTATTCATTACTTTTATAATTTCTTTATCAGCGCAGGCATACCCTACACGCCAACCTGTCATAGAATGAGATTTTGATAGTCCGTTTACAACAACAGTAAGTTTTTTAATTTCTGGGTTTAATGAAGCAATACTTACATGTTGTAGTCCGTCATAGACAAGTTTTTCATAAATTTCGTCTGAAATACAATAAATTTGCTGTTCTACTAAAACTTTAGCGATAGATTCTAATTCTTCTTTTGTATAAACCATCCCTGTAGGGTTAGACGGCGAGTTTAAAATTAAAAGTTTAGTTTTTTGTGTTATATATTTTTTAAGTTGGTCAGGTGTGATTTTGAAGTTAGTTTTTTCGTCGGTTGGTAGTTCTATAATCTTCCCTCCTGCGAATTTTATCATTTCAGGATAACTTAACCAGTAAGGTTTTGGTAGTAGAACTTCGTCATCCTGTTCTACTAAAGCCATTACAGCGTTAAATATAGAATGTTTCGCACCACAGGAAATTAAAATTTCGTCTTCTTTGTATTCAAGATTGTTTTCTTTTTTAAGTTTTTCAGAAATAGATTGTTTTAATTCAGGTATTCCTGCTGTAGGAGTATATTTTGTTAATCCTTTGTCCAAGGCTTCTTTTGCTTTTTGTTTTATAAACTCTGGTGTGTCAAAGTCAGGTTCTCCCGCTGCAAAAGAGATAATTTTTATGCCTTGTGATTTAAGTTGTTTAGCTTTAGCAGTAATACCTAAGGTTAAAGAAGGAGAAATTTTTAATATTTTTGATGATAAAGATTTCATTTTTTGTCTCCTTTTTAATTTTTTAAAATCTTTTTATTATTTTTTACACAGCAAGAGATTTATTGTGGGATTAAAGATGAATGATGGTGTAAAATTTGCCACCCTTCTTTTTGTTCATAACGCCAGATAAATGTAAATCTACAACGCACAACAGATTGGTCATTTTTTGTCCCAACATTAAACTCGTATATTCCTGCTTCTAAATAATGTTTTTTATCTATAGTTTTAGTTATTCTTTTTATAATTCTTACCTTTGGGTTCTTTTTTAAAAATTCTTGGAAGTATTCTTCTGCTTCAGATTGTCCTATTTTAAGTTTTTGTGAAAATGTAGGTATGAAAATAGCATCCCGGAGGTAAAGCTTTGATATTTTTTTAGGATCTTTACTTTGTAGAGCGTTTTTCCACCTATTAAAGTTTATAGATACAAGTTTTTTAAAGTTTTTCATTTTGGATTTGGTTATTTTTTTGTAAAACACTTTCTGCCATTTTAATTTTATATTGTTTAAGTTTTTCTTTCTATTCAGGATATTTTAAAGACAAAATTTGTACTGTATTGCAGAATTTTTATTTCGTATCCTACATTAAACTCATCTAAAGTTTTTGCTGTATCTTTCATTGTAGGAAGGTCTGAATCTGAACCCATTATTATACAAGTTTTTTAATAAATTTTTACCTCGTTTATTAAAATAGTTGAATTTTTAAATATATTATTTCAGAAGAAAAGTCAAGTAGTATGTTAAAACTAAATCTTGTATTTTTAAAAAATTAAATATTTAAAATATATAAAATAGTTTTTAAATTTTATTTTTTAGATAATAGTTCTTTTTGTAATTTTTTTATAGCTACTTCTTTTGCTTTTGCTTCAACTTCTATAGTAATTTTTAGTTTTTTCCATTCATGAGGAAAATCTTTTATATCCACATAATCTGCATGATAACATCTAAATTTATGGCCGGGGACAATTTTTTTACTTGAAAGATGAAAAAGTGGTTCTCTGTCCCAAGTTTTTAAAGCAAGTTCAGTTGTTTGTTTAACTGTAAGGTTATCAGGGTTACAACGGTGGTGAAGAATATCATATACAAAAGGAATTTTATATTCAATACAAAAATTTATTAAATCAGAAGGAGTGTAGATTCGGTCATCATTTTCAATAGTAAGTTTTTGTATAATTTTTTTGTCTAATTTTGATATTTCTTCAAATAACCTTTTAAGTGAAGTTTTTTTATCTTTATAAAAACCACCTGCATGAATATTTATTACATCTGCTCCTACTAAATCTGCTATTTCGTTATGATATTTTAGTTCTAAAATTGATTTTTTTACTATATCTTTGTTTGGAGAATTTAAAATTACAAACTGGTCTGGATGAAATGTAAGTCTGATATTATACATAGAAGCCGTTTTACGACATAAAAAAAGTTTTTGTATAATTTCTTTTATATCTGGCAAATCATCAATTTCATAACCTATCTCAGGATGAGTTTTTAACGGGAAGAATCTACTTGTTATTCTGAAACATCCAATATTGTTTAAATGACAAAAATTTATTGTTTTTAAAAGTGCTTCTGAGTTATGAAGACAAATTGAAGACAACTTTTTTAACCGGTCTTTATGATTTAATTCTTTTAGATATCTATAAGTAGTATCTTTAAACTTTATTGGAGTTTTGTAAAACTTACATACTAAACCTAATCGCATAACTTAGCTATTTTATTATACAACTTCAAACTTTTCAGGTGATATATAATCGCCAAAATTTTTTTGTGCTTGTAGTAATCTTTGTCTTTGTTCTTCTAAAACTTGGAAAATTTCTTCAGGAACAATTTCTTCTTGTTGCCAGAATTTTTTTACTCGGTCAATTTTTGCTAAATTTTCAGGCACACGTATTGTAAATTGTTTTATATAATCTTCTTTTTTATATTCTTTGTTAAGTAATGATTTAAATAAACTAACTAAATCTTCATACAAAGGTATTAATCCTGTAGGTGTTTTTCTTGCTTTAACATCTTTGTTTACTCTTAATTCCATCCATTTAACCCAGACGTGTTTGTCCAACCTTGAGTTAAGAAATTCGCCTGTATGTAAATCACGTAAGAAATAATTTACTCCAAAAATTATCGGTGGTTGAGCTAAATTTTTAGCAAACTCAATATAATTTTTCACATATGTCCCTAACGGTATTGAGACAAAATCTTGTATACTCATTATATTTATTTCATATTTACCTTCTTGTTCTACTATTGCAAAAGTTGTCTCTGTTTCTAAAGAAGCGCCAAATGCTACAACTCCATGTGTCCAACTAAAACTTTGTTGTACAGGAACATACCCTTTATAATCTCTTCCACCGAACATTATCCCTGAAAGTTTTACACCTGAAGGATTTTCTAACTCTTCGTCACAGTTTGCTAGTGCTTTTAATGAAACAGTATATCTTGCATTTTTATGTGCAGGAGGGATTTCCTGTCCATTTTCATCTTTTTTCCCTTGATACCAGAAACCGCTAAAGTTTATTCCTTCTTTAGGCAACTCACAACCCATACCAAGCCACCATGGTCTTCCATCTTTTATCAACACATTTGAAAATATAACTTCCCCTGGAGAGTTTAAAACCTGCCATATTAAAGGATCATCTTTAGAGTTCACATCTTGAATTATCCCAAATATACCTTTTTCAACATTTACTGCACGACATTCACCGTTTATGTTTCTTACATAAGTTAAATCGTCTGCTAAGATTGTTTCACCGGGCAACATTGCAGTTGAAGTTTTCCCACAGGCAGAAGGGAACGCGCCTGCAAAATATGTTTTTCTTCCGTTTGGACCTTTTACTCCCATAAGCATAAAATGTTCAGCAAGCCAACCTTCTTTATGTGCTTTCCTTATAGCTAACCGTAAAGCAAGTTTTTTAAATCCGACGGAGTTGCCTGCATATTGTGTGTTTACGCTATATACTGTGTTAGTTGTGTAATCAATGTAGATTCTTTTTTTATCATAGTTTTTGCTTACCATGTTTTCGTCAACTTCGCCTGAAGAATGTAAAGTTTTAAAAATTTCTGTATTTTCGTCAAGGGTTAAAAACATCTGGTAACCTTCTCTGTAAAGCAAATTTACAGAATGTGCTACATACCAACTGTCAGAACATTCCATACAAGGAATTGAAAACACAGAGTTTGCAGGTCCTAAAGTTAAAAAACGGACAATCATAGTTTTGCCCTGCATAGAATTTTTTAGCAAACCTAAAATTTCGTTTAACCCTTCTTCTCGGTCAATTTGGTTTAATTTTTTTGAAAGTTTGTCTCCTTTAGGTACTAAAAATTTTGTTACTTCGCGGTCACGACCTTGGTCATTTATACCGTCAAAATGGAAAGTATGTCCTGGGGTAAAAAGTGCAGCAGATTCTTCTCTTGAAACAATTGCCATATTTTTTATATATACTATTTCATCAGGTGTATCAGAACAGATAAAAACATCTTTAGGATCACAGAGTTCAATTGATTTTAAAATAAACTCGTGCACTTGGCTATTTTTTATCCTTTCTAATTTTTTATACTCAGATTCTTTCAAGATACTTTTTAGTTTGTTTAATAACTCTTGCATATTTTTCTCCTTTCTACTTTGTTTTTTGGTTATATTATACAAAAAAATTTTTATAAGTCAAGTGGTGAAAAAATTTTTATAAATTTATCTTTTGGTTTTCGTCTTTGTTTATTTATTTCTATTTTTAATTCGTTATGCAAATATTTTAATGTCAAAGAATTATTATTTTTAAAATCTTTACTTAAAACATCCTTTGTTGATGATGAAATTATAACTTCACCACCATGAATTCCTGCATAAGGACCCAAATCTACAATCCAGTCAGATTGTTTTATCACACTTTCATCATGTTCAACTACAATCAAAGTATTACCAATATCTCTTAACGATTTCATCGCATCAATTAACCTCTGTGTATCTCTCGGATGAAGACCTATCGTTGGTTCATCTAAAACATAAAGCACGCCAGTAAGTCCAGAACCTATCTGTGTTGCAAGATGTATTCTTTGTGCTTCACCACCTGCAAGTGTAGAAGTTTCTCTGTCTAATGTTATATAATCAATTCCTACTGAAAGTAAGAAATCTATTCTATGGTTTAACTCTTTCAATATCGGTTTTGCAATTTCTTGTTCTTGTTGTGTAAGTAAAAGATTGTTAATAATATTTTTAAATTCTTTTATTGAAAAAGAAGATAGTTCTGCTATATTAAAAAAACCTTTGGTTGTGTTTATTTTTATAAACAAACTTTCTTTTTTTAATCTCTTACCTTTACAGGTAGGACAAACAACTCTGCTTATGTATTTATTATATATTTCTTCTTTAACATATTCAGAATCTGTTTCTTGGTATCTTCTTTGTAAATGTGGGATTACCCCTTCAAAAATTCCGTCTCCGTACAAAATAATTTTTTGTTGTTCTTTTGACAATTTATTAAACGGTTTTGAAAGATCAATATTATGTCTTTTTGCAACTTCATCTAAAATTTCTTCATAATAATTTCTCCAGGAAGATCTCCACCTATGAGTTCTTGTTGTGATAGGATTATAAAATGGTTCTATTGCACCATCTAAAATAGAAAGATTTTTGTTAGGGACAACTAAATCTAAAGAAACTTCAAGTTTGTGTCCTAACCCATCACAGGATAAACATGCACCATAAGGCGAATTAAACGAAAACATTCGTGGTTCAAGCGAAGCTAAACTATAACCACAATTTATACAAGTAAAATGTTCAGAAAAAATTTTTTCTTTATTTTGTTGTGTAATTATTAAAACTAACCCTTGAGATTTTTTTAATGCAATTTCTACAGAATCTGTTATACGAGATTTATTTTGTTGGGAAACACTAATTGTGTCAACTATAATATCAATATTATGTTTTTTATACCTGTCAAGTTTAATTTTTTGTATAGGTGTTTCATCTAAATCATAAATTTTGTTGTCAATTCTAACTTTGACAAATCCTTCTTTTAAAATTTTATCTAACAATTCTTGATAAGTTCCAATTCTTCCTCTTACCACAGGCGAGGATATTATAATTTTTTGATCTATATATAACTTAAAAATTTCGTCAACTATTTGTTGTAAAGTTGTTGAAGAAATCTGTGGATGGTCTTCACAATTAGGACAAAAAGTTTTCCCTACACGAGCATATAATAATCTTAAGTAATCATAAATTTCTGTTGTTGTCCCTACTGTAGAACGAGGATTATGTGAGGGAGAACGTTGTTCAATTGCTATTGCAGGAGAAAGTCCTTCAATTTTGTCAACCTCAGGTTTGTCCATCAAAGGTAAAAATTGTCTCGCATAAGCAGAAAGTGATTCTACATATCTTCTTTGTCCTTCAGCATAAATTGTATCAAACGCTAGTGAAGATTTTCCTGAACCTGAAAGTCCTGTAATAACAATAATTTTATTTTTTGGCAACTCAAGATTAATATTTTTTAAATTATGTTCTTTTGCACCAACAATTATTATTTTGTCCATATGATTAAAAATTTGATTTTTTTGTTTAATTTATAAAAAAACTATAAAAGAAAAGCAAGATAAATAAGTTTAGCTTAAGTTGTAAAAAGAATTTAAATTTTTTTTGAAAAGACAAAATTTATGTGTTTTTACCTTGTTATTTTCCAGCCAAGAGGTAAAACTAACGATGCAAAAATAATTTTTATAATATCACCGATTATAAAAGGAAAAACACCAATATACAGCGCTTTTAAAAAATCAAAATTGACAAATCTTACTAACCACAAAATACCAAAAAGATAAATTATTAAATTACCTAAAAACATTGAAAAAAATGTTTTTATAAAACTTTTATCAAATCCATATTCTGCTAATTTGCCACAAACATATCCAGCAACAAAAAATCCTAAAATATACCCACCAGTAGGTCCTAAAATATAAAAAATTCCGCCTCCTTGTGAAAATACAGGAAACCCTAATATACCTTCAAAGATATATAAACTTAAAACATATAAAACTTTTCTTCCTAACAACATCGATAAAAACAATACTGCAAAAGTTTGCATTGTAAAAGGTATCATTGTAAAAGGTATTTTAAAATTTATTTTTGAAGATAATATCAACAAAATATTGCCTAAAATTGAAATTGTAAATGTATAAAAAATTTGTTCTACAGGATTTGAAATTTTCAATATTTTTTGGCTTAAATATTCTGAATATGTTAAAGATTTTATCATAACATTCCTCCTATATAAATTAGTTCTGTTAACTTTTTTTATAAATTTTTTATGTTCTATTGACAGCAAAATTTAAAAAAATGATAAATGCGACCTTCACCTTAAAACAACATAACAAATTTTAACACAAAAATCTTATAGCCAACCATTAATGGCCGGCTCTTTTCACTTTCTCACTCTTTCACTTTTTCACTATCCACCATCCACCTACCTACTACCGTTATTTGTCTTTTTACAAAATTTGTTATCACAAAGTCAACTTTTTGGTAAACTTTAAAAATGAAACCTAAAAAATTTTTTTGCATCTATTTATTATGGAAAAAAATTACCGCTAGCGGTAAAAATTTTAATTAAAGGAGGTGATTATTATGAGATTCTTAAAACCAATTGACGAATTTGAAAAAACTATTGAACAAACTTTTAAACCTCTACAAAGATTAAAAAAATTTTTTGAAGATTGGGATTTAGATATACCAACTGAATCTGTCAATCTTCCTAAGATAGATGTTTGGGAAGATAATGACAAATATGTTGTAGAAGCAGAACTTCCTGGGTTTGATAAAAAAGATATAGATTTAAATATAACTAATGATATATTAACTATAAAAGCTACAAGAAAACAACAACAAGAAAAAAAAGATAAAAATTATTACTACGCTGAAAGATCTTATGGCGAGTTTGTAAGAAGTTTCAGATTACCTACTGAAGTTGATAAAAAATCTATAAAAGCAAAATATACTAATGGTGTGTTAGAATTAACTTTGCCAAAAACAAAAGAAGCAAAAGAAAAATCTACCAAAGTAGAGATTGAATAATATCTTACTTATTGTTTTGCGAAAACACATAAAATTTATAAATAGCCGACACTTTTTGATAAAGTGTCGGCTATTGTATTTTTTACTTTATTTTTTCTAATAAATTCATCACAAAATTTTTATGATGTTCAAGCAATTTTTGTGTTTTTGCTTCAAACCTTAAAACTAAGACAGGTTGTGTATTTGATGCTCTTAAAAGTCCAAACCCGCCATCAGGAAATTGTATTCTTACACCATCAATATCTATAAATTTAATTTTTTGTTTTTTAAGTTCTTGTTTTAATCTTTCTACAATTTCAAACTTTTTTTCATCTGAGGATTCAATTCTTATCTCTGCTGTAGTATAAGTTTTAGGAATAAAACTTATAATTTTGTCTAACGGTTTTTTTTCTACCCCAATAATTTCTAACAATCTTAAAGAAGAATA
This sequence comes from Endomicrobiia bacterium, assembly GCA_046292225.1. Lineage (GTDB taxonomy): Bacteria > Elusimicrobiota > Endomicrobiia > DTEH01 > DTEH01 > JANXDG01. The sequence goes on along the minus strand of JBKBRH010000011.1, from coordinate 4,203 downwards.
TATTGCGTCGTCAAAACCAAAATATCTATCGTTAAAAAACATATGTCCTGACATTTCTCCTGCTAAAAGTGCATTTTCTTTTTTCATTTTTTCTTTTATCAACGAATGTCCTGTTCTATAAATTATCGGGTATCCACCTAATTTTTTAATCCCGTCAAATAATACTTGTGAACATTTTACTTCACCTATAAATTTTGGTTTAGCTTTAACACCAAATTCTTTTATAACATATTTGGAAAACAAAAGAAGCAACTTATCGCCAAAAACAACTTCGCCTTTACTATCTACAGCACCGAGACGATCTGCATCACCATCATAACCTATCCCACAGAAAAGTTTTTTTTGTTTTACTATTTTTGACAATTCTTTTATATATTCTTTTACTGTAGGATCTGGATGATGGTTAGGAAAATTTCCATCTGGTTCAAAAAACAATGCTATGTATTTGATCTCTAAATTATCAAGAATTCTTTTTATCACAGGGCCTGCAGTACCATTGCCACAATCTACTGCAAAAACTGGTTTTTTAAAATCAGAAAATAATTTTTTAAGTTTATAAAAATGTCCTGTCAAAAAATTTACATAGTCAGAGATAATATCATACTTTACAACTTTACCTTTTTTGTCAGAGATTAAAAAATCTCCTTTAACTGTTATTTTATAAATTTCTTTTATTTTTTCTCCGTATAAAGCATATGGTCCTACACAAAGTTTCATACCGTTAAACTCAGCTGGATTATGAGACGCAGTAATCATTACTCCACCATCTACTTGTCTTGTTTTTTCATCTGGTGGGACAATTTTTGTAAACAACGAGAAATACAAAACTGGTGTCGCTACCATATCAATGTCTATAACATTTATTCCAGAATCAACAAGTCCGCTGATAACACCTTCTTTGATCTCAGGCGAACTTTTGCGCACATCCATACCAACAGATACCCAAATATCATTTTTTTTACCTATTTGTTCTACCAAATATTTTGAGAATGACAACGCAATTTTATATGCAATATCTCTATTAATATCCTGTGGATAAATTCCACGAATGTCATATTCTCTAAAAATTGTTTCTTTCATATTTAAATTTCCCTCCGTTGTAAAAAGTTCTGTTAACTTTTTTTATAAATTTTTTATGTTCTATTGACGGCAAAATTTAAAAAAATGATAAATGCAAACAATCCACATAATACAAGTCCTAACTTTGAAGTACCAACTTTTGCACCAATCCAACTCCCTCAACGAATTTGCAGCATCGTTACTACCAATTGCTATTCCGTATATTATTGAAAGTATTATTGCTATTAGAACATAACTTATCATATCGTTATTTTTTTATTCCCATTCAATTGTAGCAGGTGGTTTCGATGATATATCATATACTACACGATTTATACCACGAATTTCATTTATTATCCTGTTAGAAAGTTTTGATAACAACTCGTATGGCAATTTTACCCAATCAGCAGTCATTGCATCTTGTGATTCTACACATCTTATAGCTAAAACATTTTCATAAGTTCTTCTATCACCCATAATACCTACAGTTTTTATTGGAAGCAATACACCAAAACATTGCCATACTTTTTCATAAAACCCAGATTTTGTTATCTCTTCTTCTATAATTTTATCTGCTTTTTTTAAAAGTTCAGTTCTTTCTTTTGTAACTTCACCAATAATTCTTACAGCTAATCCAGGACCTGGGAACGGATGTCTTGATAAAATTTCTTTTGGTAGACCAAGTTCTTCACCAAGTTTTCTTACTTCGTCTTTGAACAAAAATTTTAGTGGTTCAACAAGTTTAAATTTTAGTTTTTTTGGCAACCCGCCTACATTATGATGTGTTTTAATTGTTTTCGAAGGACCTTTAACTGAAATACTTTCTATAACATCAGGATAAAGAGTTCCCTGAACTAAAAATTCTATTTTTTTACCTATTTTGTGTTCAATTTTTCTTGCTTGTTGTTCAAAAACTTTAATAAATGTTTTACCAATAATTTTTCTTTTTCTTTCAGGATCCAAAACACCTCTAAGTTTTGAAAGAAAAATTTTTTCTGCATTAACAATATAGAGATTTTTTCCAAATATAGGTTTAAAAATTTTTTCAACTCTTTCTTTTTCTTTATATCTTAACAAACCATTGTCTACAAAAATACAATGTAAATTTTTCCCGATTGCTCTGTGTAGCAAAGTTGATGCAACTGACGAATCTACACCGCCAGAAATTGCACAAAGTACAGGTTTGTCTAAAACTACAGTTTTAATCTCCTCAATTGATGCAGAAATAAAATCTTTCATTCTCCAATTTGGAAGTTCACAACAAATTTTAAAAACAAAATTTTTTAAAATTTTAACTCCGTACTCAGTATGTTTTACTTCAGGATGAAATTGTAAAAGATAAATATTTTTTTTAACATTTTCTGCTGAAGAAATAAGATTATTTTCTGTAATAGTTGTAGTATAAAATTCTTTAGGCAATTTTACAATTGTATCTGTATGACTCATCCATACAATTGATTCTTTTGGTATGTTAGAAAACAAAACACTTTTTTTTATTTGTTTAATTTTTGCAAGGCCGTACTCGTGAACTTTACTTTTTACAACTTTACCTTTTAAAATATAACTTATAAGTTGCATACCATAACAAATTCCAAGTATCGGAATTTTATTTTCTAAAAGATAGTTTAGTGTAGAAACATCTATTTTAGGCGAGTTGTGTTCGTAAACACTGTCGGGTCCGCCAGAAAAAATTACCCCTTTTATATTTTCAAAATTAAAATTTCTTATTTCAACATTATAAGGATAAATTTCACAATAAACATTAAACTCTCTAATTCTTCTTGCTATAAGTTGTGTATATTGTGAACCAAAATCTAAAATTATTATCATAACAAATCTTACTTTCCCATACCAACTTTTTGTTCTTTTTGATAGCGTTTGCCTTCGGTTTTAATCTCAGGAGCAATTATAAGTTGTGCAAGTTGCAACTCTTTAATTGTTTTTGCACCAACATTGCCCATACAAGTTTTAAGTGCGCCTACAAAATTTTGTGTACCATCATCTGTTTTAGAAGGACCAAACAAAATTTCTTTCAAACTTCCTGTTGTACCAACATAAACTCTTGCTCCACGAGGAAGATAAAAATGTGGCATAGCCATACCCCAATGATAACCTCTAGCAGGAGCTTCTTTTGCTTTTGCAAAACCAGAACCAAACATTACCAAATCTGCTCCTGCAACAAAAGATTTACACATATCACCGCTTGTAATTATTCCACCATCAGTTATCACTGGGACATATCTACCTGTTTTTTTGAAATAAAAATCTCTTGCTCTTGCACAATCTACAGTAGAAGTTATCTGTGGAACACCTATACCTAAAACTTGTCTTGTAGTACAAGCAGCACCAGGACCTACTCCTACTAAAACTGCAGCTGCGCCTATTTCCATAAGCTGTAGTGCAACTTGATATGTTACACAATTACCAATAATTACAGGTAAACCACTTTCTTTACAAATCTTTTCTAAATCAACACAACCATAACGAGATGAATAATGTTTAACTGTTACAACTGTTGCCTGAATAACAAAAATATCTGCACCTGCTTGTTTTGCTATTTGGATATACTTTGGCGCATTCTGTGGTATTGTTGAAACAGCACATAAGACATTTTCTTTCTTAATTTCTCTTATTCTTTCATATATCAGTTCTTCTTTTACTGGTTCTTTATATATTTGTTGAATAATTTCAGTAACCTTATCATCTGCAGCAGAAACAATCTTTTCAATTTGTTCATAAGGATTTTTATATCTTGTATAAATACCATCTAAATTTAATACACCTAAAGCACCAAGTTTACCTAATTCTACTGCCATTTTAGGATCTACAACACCATCCATCGCTGAAGCTATAATTGGCACTTTTAATTTATATCCACAAAGATCAACTGAAATATCTGTATCTTCTGGATCTACAGTTATACTTCCTGGAACAATTGCAACTTCGTCAAACCCGTAGGCACGTCTTACTTCTTTATCTCTACCTATAAAAAATGCCATAGTATTTTGTCCTCCCTACAAGAAAGTTTCAAATTTCTTTATGAAAATTTTATTGTTATAAAACACAACAATTTACCCAATATTAATATAGGTAATAATAAAAGTAAAAACAACAACCAATTCATCCTTTTCACTTTATCACTTT
>JBKBRH010000010.1:0-19313 GCA_046292225.1 Endomicrobiia bacterium | reverse complement strand
GTAAAGATCCTACAAAAGTTGACCGTTCAGCAACATATATGGCAAGATATATCGCAAAAAATATTGTTGCAGCAGGTTTAGCTGATGAATGTTTAGTACAACTTGCTTATTGTATAGGTTTAACAGAACCTGTATCTTTGATGGTTAACACTTATGGTACTGCAAAAATTTCTGACGAAAAGCTGGTAAAAGTTATAAAAAAAGTTTTTCCTTTATCTCCTAAAGGTATAATAGATCATTTAAAACTTTTAAGACCAATTTATAGAAAAACTGCCTGTTATGGACATTTTGGTAGAGAAGATGAAGATTTTACTTGGGAAAAATTAGATGCAATTGACGAATTATTAAAAGAAGTTAAAAAAATTTGATATAGGTTAAGTTATATTAACTTTTTTTTAAATAAAGATTTTATTGAAAACTTGTAAAAGAAAGGATATTTTATGAACTATGATGTAAAAGATATAAAACTTGCAAAAATTGGGTTGTTAAAGATTGAATGGGCAAATCGTGAAATGCCTGTACTTAACCTTATTAAAAAAAGGTTTGAAAAAGAAAAACCGTTAAAAAATATCAAAGTTGCAAGTTGTTTACATGTTACTACAGAAACTGCAAATTTGATGATAACATTAAAATCTGCAGGTGCAGAAGTTGCTTTATGTGCTTCAAATCCGCTTTCTACACAAGATGAAGTAGCATCTGCGTTAGTTAAATATTATAAAATACCAGTTTTTGCTATCAAAGGTGAAGATAATAAAAAATATTATTCTCATATAAAAAATGTTTTATCTATAAATCCTCATATTACAATGGATGATGGTGCAGATCTTGTTTCTACTTTACATAAAGAAAAAAAATACGAATCTTTATTATCAAAAATTATAGGTGGCACAGAAGAAACAACTACTGGTGTTATAAGATTAAAATCAATGGCAGAAAATAATGTTTTAAAATATCCTATTATAGCAGTAAACAATGCTAAAACAAAACATATGTTTGATAACAGGTACGGTACAGGTCAGTCTACGATAGATGGTATTTTGCGGGCAACAAATGTTTTACTTGCAGGAAAAAAATTTGTAGTTTGTGGATATGGATATTGTGGTAAAGGTGTTGCAATGAGAGCAAAAGGTATGGGTGCTGAGGTTATTATATGTGAAGTTGACCCAATAAAAGCGTTAGAAGCAGTTATGGACGGATATAGAGTTATGAGTTTAGAAGAAGCGTCTAAGATTGGCGATATTTTTGTTACAGTTACAGGGAATACAAATGTTATAGATATAAAACATTTTTTAAAAATGAAAGATTCTGCTATTGTAGCAAATGCTGGACATTTTAATGTTGAGATTAATATTGATGGTTTAAAAAAATTATCTAAAAGGATAAGGAAAATTCGTAGCTTTGTAGAAGAATACGAACTTAAAAATAGACGAAGAATTTATGTTTTAGCAGAAGGTCGTTTAGTAAACCTTGCTTCTGCAGAAGGACATCCGTCAATGGTTATGGATATGTCGTTTGCAAACCAGGCTTTGTGTGTAGAATATCTTGTGAAGAGTTATAAAAATAAAATTGTTAGTTTAGAAAAAAAAGTTTATGATGTGCCAGAAGAGATTGATAGAGAAGTAGCAATATTGAAATTATCCTCAATGGGGATAAAGATAGATAAATTATCTAAACTTCAAGAAAAATATCTATCTTCTTGGGAATTTGGTACATAATTCTTACCTTCTATTTAAATTATCAAAAGTCCAAAATGGAGAAAATTTTATGGAAGAAAGACAACCTTTACAACAAATTATTGATATAAGAAAAGAAAAGCTAAAAATGTTATTACAAAAAGGTATAAATCCGTATCCAAATAAGTTTAAGTATATTTATGATATTAACAATGTTATAGAAAAATTTTATAACTTAATATCACATGGTGAAGTTTACGATAAAGAAAAAATAATAGTTAAAGGAAGAATAATACTTCGTCGTGAAATGGGGAAAAGTGTTTTTTGTCATATTCAAGATTTTACAGGTAAAATACAAATTTATTTAAAAAAAGATATCTTAGGAGAAGAAAAATTTAGTTTGTTTTTAGATTTAATAGATATTGGTGATATCGTTGGTGTTGAAGGGGAAATTTTTAAAACAAAGACTGGTGAGTTAACAATCAATGTTAGAGATTATATTTTGTTATGTAAATCTTTACGTCCACTACCAGAAAAATGGCATGGGTTAAAAGATACAGAAACTAGATATAGACAACGATATCTTGATTTAATTGTTAATCCTGAAGTGAAAAATACTTTTATTTCAAGAAGTAAAATTATATCTACAATACGAGAAGTGCTAAACAATAAAGGATTTTTAGAAGTAGAAACTCCAATAATACAATCTTCTGCTGGAGGTGCTGTTGCAAAACCTTTTAAAACATACCATAATGCTTTAGGGGAAGAATTTTATCTTCGTATAGCGCCAGAGTTATACTTAAAGATGCTTATAGTAGGTGGTATGGAAAAAATTTATGAATTGGGTAAATCCTTCCGCAACGAAGGAATAGATAGGTATCATAACCCAGAATTTACAATGGTTGAGGTATACCAAGCATACGCTGATTACAATACTATGATGGAACTAACAAAAGAAATTTTTATAAAATGTTGTAATGTTTTAGGCTATAAGGATAAGATTGTATATAATGATGATGGCAAATCTTATGAAATAGATATAAATAATTTTCAAAAATTCACGATAGCAGAATTGTTTGATAAATATGTGAAAATTCCGTTAGAAGATTTTGTTGAACAAAAAATTGATGAAAAAACATACCAAAAACTTGGAATAGAAACTTATGAAGTTTTAGATGATGATAGAATAAAAATTAAAAAAACAAATAAAAAGCTTATTGATAATGTTTTTGAAAAATATATACAGCCGCATCTTATACAACCAACTTTTGTAATAGATTATCCTAAAGAATTGTCTCCGTTAGCAAAATATAATTTTTATAACAAAAAAATTACAGAACGTTTTGAACTATATGTTGCTTGCAAAGAAATTGCTAACGCATATAGCGAGTTAAATGATCCTTTAGAACAATATGAGAGGTTTCTTCAACAGACTACAGATGAAGAAAAAATGGTGTTAAATTTAGAATTTATTACTGCATTAGAATATGGTATGCCACCAACAGGCGGGTTAGGAATTGGTATTGACAGGTTATGTATGTTGTTAACTAATAATAATTCTATCCGTGATGTAATTTTATTTCCTTTAATGAAAATACAAAAATAATTTTTCAAAATACCATATTTTGCTCATTTTAAAAATCATTATGAACTATACTATATATCTCGCAATAAAATATTTAAAACCACAAAAAGATAAATTTTTTTCTTATTTATCTTTAATAATATCAGTTTTAGGTATAGCAACAGGTGTTTGTACTTTAATTGTTACATTAGCTGTTATGACTGGGTTTCATAAAGAGATAAAATCAAGATTGATGGCTGTATATCCTCACATATTAATAACATCTGCTTATGATATTGATGAAAAGATTTTTGCACAATTTAAAGAAATAAAAAATTTTTCTCCTTTCATTTATAGCCAGGCAATAATAAAAAATGAAGATAAAGTATACAGTTGCGTAGTTAAAGGTATAGATTATGATAAAGAAAAAAAAGTAGTAAATCTAACAAAAATTGTTAAAGTTCAAGATAATTTTTCTTCTCTTAATTATAACCAAATAATTCTTGGTAAAGAATTAGCAAAAAATTTGAATGTTGTAGTAAACGATGAGATAGTTTTAGTTTTGCCTACACAAATGCAAACACCATTAGGTAGTTTTCCTTTGACAGAAAAGTTTATAGTTGCAGGATTTATTTCATCTGGAATTTATGAGTATGATAACAATTTATGTTTTATAAATTATGATATGGCATCAAAATTGTTCTATAACAAAAATACAAATGAAACATTAGGAATAAAAGGATTCGGACTCAAACTTAAAGATGATTCACAAATTGAAATATTGACTAACAAATTAAGAACAATTTTAGGTCCTACTAAAAAAGTTGTTACATGGATTGAGATGAATTACAATTTATTTTCTGCGTTAAAATTAGAAAAAATTATAATGATAATAGTTGTAAGTTTAATAATAATAGTAGCATGTTTTATTATTATGTCAAATCTTTTACTAAAAGGTATACAGAAAAATAAAGATATTGGAATACTTATGGCAGTTGGTGTGGATAGAAAATCAGTCAAAAAAATATTTTTCTTTCAAGGAATGATAATAAATTTGTCTGGTATTTTTTTAGGTACTGTTTTAGGATTTTTTTTAGGATTTTTAATAAAAGAATATCAGTTTATAAAACTACCTAAAGAAGTTTATTATATTGATAAAATTCCAGTATATTTTAATTTAGTAGATATTATTTTGGCTTTATCAATAGCAGTTATAGTTGGAATTATAGCGTCTATATATCCATCACACAAAATTTCTCAGTTTAATCCTGTAGAAATTATAAGGTATGGATAAAGATTATGAATAACAGTTTAAATATAGTTTCATTACAAAATGTTTATAAAAAATATCCTGATAGCATAGATTGGGTGATAAAAGATGTTTCTGTTGATATTGAGAAAAAGAAGTTAATTTTTATTTGCGGACCGTCAGGTGTGGGAAAGTCAACTTTGTTACATATAATAGGGTTGATGGATAGTGTGGATAAAGGAAGTGTATATTTTTTAGGAGAAAAAATAATTTTTAATGGGAAAGACCTAAGTAAATTAAGGTTAGAAAATGTTGGATTTATGTTTCAATATCATTATTTAATAGAGAACCTTACAGTAAAAGAAAATATTCTTTTACCTTTATGGGTAAAAAACAAAAAAGTATTTTTTGAACTGGACGATTATATTAAACAATATTTAATCATTTTAGACATTGAAAAACTTCTTGAAAGATACCCATACGAACTTTCAGGTGGGGAACAGCAAAGGGTAGCTTTAGCACGTGCTTTAGTAAATAATCCAAAATTAGTTGTAGCAGACGAACCTACAGGAAATTTAGATCAAGAAAATGCAAAAAAAATTGTTATGCTTATGAAAGATTTTACTGAAAAATTTGATATGACATTTGTTGTCGCAACACATAATTTGGAACTTACAAAATTTGCAGATAAAGTGATAAATCTAAAAGATGGTAAAATTGCCTCTATAGAAGTGTAAAAATATATTTTTTAACTTTCAACTTATCTTTTCTTAACAATATGACTAAAAAATTGTCAAAAGAAAAAATTTTTATGTTAAAAGCTTTAGAAGAAGCAAAAAAAGCTTATAAAAAAAATGAAGTTCCAGTTGGAACTGTTATAGTTAAAGATGGAAAAATTGTTTCAAAAGCACATAATTTAAATATTAAAACTAAAGATCCGACTGCTCATGCTGAAATTTTAGCACTAAGAAAAGCATCTAAAAAATTAGGTAATTACAGGTTAGCAGATTGTGAATTATATACTACTTTAGAACCGTGTGCAATGTGTGCAGGCGCAATGGTTTATGCAAGAATAAAAAAATTGGTTTATGCTGCAGACGATCCTAAATCTGGTTGTTGCAAAAGCGTTTTAAATATTGTAAATAATAACAAATTTAATCACAGAATTGAAGTCTTAAACGGGATTTATAAAAAACAAGCAGAAATGTTGTTAAAAAAATTTTTTAAAAAATTAAGAGAAAAAAATTAAACTAACTGGGGGTGATTTGGGCTCGACAGAAAGGTAAAACAACTTTCTGTGCAAGCAGTGGTTAGCCGAAGGGCCACTATAAAAATCGGCTAAAACATAAGTGCAAACACTTATGCATATGCTGCATAATTAAGCAGCTATATCCCGTAAAGATGTCTGTATTTACGGGATGAAAGACACAGACTTTTCTGGAAGAATTTGTCTTTGGGTTCTTCCAGAGAAAGATACAAGGACTAAGTATTACTGGCTGAGTAGGGCCTAAGTAATACTGAAAAATTTAAACCTACTTCGTATGTCTCACTACGTAATGTGAGGCTAAGCTTGTAGGACAGAAGTTGTTTACTTTCTGGACGCGGGTTCGATTCCCGCCACCTCCATAGGTTAAAAAATTTTATAAGAAAAACTATTTTTGGTTTTATTATAAAATTTTAAATATTGAAATTTATTTTTGAACTTAGTAAAATATAACCCAAATTTTTAATTTATGGGCGCGTAGCTCAGCTGGCAGAGCGGCGGACTCATAATCCGTTGGTCGGGGGTTCGAATCCCTCCGCGCCCAGTTTCTTACCTTAGAGAAAAATTTGTTTCTTTCTATTGTAAAGTTCTAATATAATTTTATATAAACAAAAATATGTTTTAAAAGAGTTTTTATGAAAAATTTTAAGAGAATTTTAAGTTTTTTAATATTAAAGATACTTATATTTTTTTTTATAGATTGTTTGTTATATTCACAACAAAAGGTTTTAGATGTTGAATTTATAGGTTTAAAAAATGTTAAGCCGTCAGAAGTAAAATCAAAAATAAAAACAAAAAAAGGTAGTTATTTTAGTAAAGAAAATATTAGAGATGATATTGAATCATTATTAACTACTGAATATTTTGATAATGTAGAAGTAGATTTTGATACTACAACAAAAAAACTTGTTTATAAATTTATTGAAAGACCTAAGATAAGAAAGATAGAAGTTCGTGGAAATAAAAAAGTTTCTACAGTGAAAATTAAAGAAGAGATTCCTTTAAAAGAAAAAGAATTTTTTGCTGAACTGAAATTAATCGAAAGTAAAAATAAAATATTAAGTTTATATGATGAAAAAGGATATAACTACACTATAGTAGATACAGAAACAATATTGAATAAAGAAAAAAATGAGATTAATATAATTTTTCTTATTAACGAAGGTAAAAGATTTACAGTTAGCATAGTTGATGTTTTTGGTAACCAAAATATTTCTAAAAGAAAAATTTTGTCTCTTATGGAAACAAAAAAGAAAAAAATTTTCAGAGAAAATAAAATAAATTCTGACTTAGAGAAAATTGTTGAACATTATAAAGATAACGGTTTTTATGATGTAGAAATTTCAACAGTTGAAGTAAAATTTGATGAAACAGAAGAAAAAGTTAAAATTTTTATAAAAATATCTGAAGGTATAAAGTATAAAATAGCAGATATAAATTTTATTGGAAATGATGTGTATTCTGAAAAAGAGTTAACAAAAGTTATTCCATTGAAAAAAAATAGAATTTATAAACAAACAGAAGTTGATGCTTCTATACAGTCAATTGCAGAATTGTATGCAGAAAAAGGATATTTAAAGGTTAATGTTGTTCCTGAAATCAACAAAGATTCTATTTTAGGTAAGATATATTTAACTTTTAACATTACAGAAGGTGAGGTTGTATATGTAGATAAAATTTATATAGATGGTTTAGTCTCTACAAAAGAAGAGGTTATAAGAAGAGAAATATTGTTAAAAGAAGGTGATGTGTTTAGCAGTAAAAAACTTAGGCGAAGTATACAGAAAATTTATAATTTAGGTTTTTTAGATGATGTAAAGATAGATTTACAACCAGGCAGCAGAATAGATAGTGTAGATTTAGTTTTTGACATTACAGAAGGTAGGCCAGGGATGTTATCTGCAGGTGCTGGGTATTCAAGTGTAGACAAATTAGTTGGTAATTTGCAAGTTTCACATTTGAACCTTTTTGGTAGAGCACAGAGATTAAATCTTTTATGGGAATTTGGCGAAAGAAGACAAAATTATGAAATTTCGTGGACAGAACCATGGTTTCTTAAAAAACCAATGTCTTTAGGATTTTCTTTATATGATTTAATAAGAACACGTGAGTATTCTAATATTACAAATGCTTATAAAGAAGAAAGACAAGGTGGAGAAATTAGGTTAGGTCCAAGAATTTCTGATGAGTTTGGATTGTCATTTTCATATTCTTATGAAAATGTTATTATTTCAGAATCTCAATTTCCTGAAGATATTCCTAATGGCAAGAAAATTACTTCAAGTTTTGCTTCACAATTAGTTTATGATAGCAGAGATTATATTTATGATGCTTCAAAAGGAATGAGACATTCATTAACATTACAGTTTGCTGGATGGGGAATTTTAGGTGGTGATGTAAAATTTTACAAACCAATAATACGCTCATCTATTTTTATACCAACATTTTGGAAGTTTGTTTTATCGTTTAATGCTGTAGGTGGATATATTGAAGGTGTTGATGGTTATGATCTTGAAAATGTAAAATATGAAAAATTTTATGTAGGTGGTGCAGAAACAGTCAGAGGTTATGGATATAGAATGTTAGCACCAGAAAATGGTGGAAGAATTATGTTTGTTTTTAATACAGAGTATAAATTCCCAATTGTGCAAGAAAACAAAAGAACAATTCTTCAAGGAGCAATTTTTTATGATATAGGTGGTGCATGGAACGAATTCAAAGATGTTAATTTTACAATAGGAGCAGATACTTCGTGGGAAGAAAGTGCTATTTGGGATAACAAACTAAAACATTCAATAGGTTTCGGAATAAGGTTTACAACACCGGTGTTCCCTATACGACTTGATTGGTCTTGGGCATTAAATCCTGTAAAATCAAGAGATAGATTACAGTTTTGGTTTACTTTAGGACAAATGTTTTAGATTTTTTATTTAAGGAGAAAAAATTAGTTATGAAAAAAATTTTTTTATTTATATTTCTTTTCTTACCTTTTATATTGAATTCTTTAGAACTTACAACACAAGATGTTTATGTTTTTAAAGTAGGCGTAGTTGATATGGATTTGGTTTTATCTGAGCATGCGAAATCTAAGGAGTTTCAAAAAGAGATAAAATTTTTCGAAGAAAATAAAAGATTAGAATTAGTAAGTTATGAAAAAGAAATAGAGGATTTGATTAAAAAAAAAATAGAAATATTTAATGAAATAGAACAACTTAAACAACAACTATTACAGTATGATAAAATTTTCACAAATACAGACACTACAGTAGATTCTGCTACAACAAATCTGCAAGAAAAAGAACAAGAAATTCAACAAATAAAAAATAATATTGATAGTAAACAAAAAAATATTGAAGAAATTGAAAAGAATATTGCTGAAAAAAAAGAATTATTGAAACAAAAACAAAACGAAATAGAATTAGAAATAGAAAAAATGAAACAAAAATATGAAATAGAATTGTTTGCTAATCTTTATGAGATAATAAGAAAAATTGCTGTACAAGAAGGACTTAATATTGTAATAGATAAATCTGGCATTTTATATGGTGAGTCAAAAATTGATATTACTGAAAAAGTTTTGAAAATGATTAAATGAAATATAAAACTATAAAGAAGAAAATAGAGTTTGAAGGTATCGGTATTCATAGTGGCAAAAACAGTAAAGTCATAATTGAAAAAGCAGAAAAATCTTCAGGGATAAATTTTTATATTAATGGAAGTAAAATTCCGTCAGATTTAAATTATGTAGTTAACACTAAAAGGGCGACTGTTTTAGGGAAAGAAAAATTTAAAATTTCTACTGTAGAACATTTATTATCTGCAATATACGGATTGTGTATTACAGATATCACCATAAATGTTTTAGGGGAAGAAATTCCTGCATATGATGGTAGTGCAAAATTTTTTGTTGAATTATTTTTAGATAGCGGGTTAACAGAAATAAAAAAAATTAAAAAATTTAATGTAAAAAAAGAATTTAAGTTTGAATTTGATAATTCAAAATACGAGATTTTACCTTCAGATATTTTGGAGATAGAATGTGAAATTTATTCTAAAGAATCTGTCTTTTTAGATGGGCAAAAGTTTTGCTTAAAGTTTAATACTGAAAATTATATAAAAGAAATTTCTTTTGCAAAAACATATTGTCTTTTAAAAGATATAGAAAAAATACAATCTTCAGGGTATGGTTTAGGTGGGAATTTAGAAAATGTTATTATAATAGATAATGACAAAGTGATAAATTCAGAAAAACTTACTTATAAAGACGAATGTGTAAGACATAAAATTTTAGATTTTATTGGCGATTTTTCTTTATTGAACAAATATATTAATGCGAAAATAAAAATTGTAAATCCAAATCATTATTGTAATTTTGAATTTTGTAAAAAAATAAGAGATTTTTTGAATTAGTTATAGGAGGGAAAAAATGAGCGAATCTAATACTAATGTGATAAATCAAAATGAAAAATTAATATTAGAAAAAGAAGAAATAAAAAAAGTTATACCACATAGAGAACCGTTTCTTTTAATTGATAAAGTTGAAATTTTAGAAAAACAAAAGTCAGCAGTTGGGTATAAATATGTAACAGGAGAAGAAGATTTTTTTAGAGGACATTTTCCAGGCAACCCAATAATGCCAGGAGTTTTAGTTGTAGAAAGTATGGCTCAAACAGCCTGTGTTCTTTATCTTTTTAGACCAGATTTAAGAGGTAAGTTTGCATATTTTATGTCTATTGATAAAACAAAGTTTAGAAAACCTGTCCGACCAGGAGATTTATTAGAATTAAAAGTTGAAGTAATTAAAACAAGAGAACGAGCAGGTAAAGTACGAGGTGTTGCATGTGTAGAAAGTAATGTCGTAGCAGAATCAGAATTTATGTTTGTTTTAGTAGACAGAACAGATACGAACAATACATCTTTAAAAATATTATCTCAACAAAATATACATCCAACTGTTATAATTCATCCTACTGCAAAAGTTCATCCTACTGTTAGAATAGGTCCTTATTCTATTATAGGTCCAGAGGTGATTTTAGAAGAAAATGTTCAAATAGGAAGCTATTGTAATATTGAATATGCTACAATTAAGAAAAATACAAAAATATTTGATAGTGTGTGTATTGGAACACTGCCACAAGATATAAAATATAGAGGTGAAAAAACACAAGTTGTTATAGGAGAAAATTGTGTTATTAGAGAATTTACAACTATACATAGAGGAACAACTACAAAACTTACTTCTGTAGGTAATAATTGTTATATTATGGCATATTCTCATATTGCACATGATTGCAGAGTTGGTAATGATGTGACTTTTGCAAACGGAGGTACGCTTGCGGGACATGTTGTTGTAGAGGATGGAGTTAATATAGGTGGACTAGTAGCTGTGCATCAGTTTGTTCGGGTAGGTAAGTTGGCTATGCTAGGTGGTGGTGCGATGGTTTCAAAAGATGTTCCACCATATGTGATGGTAGTAGGAGATAGAGCAGAACTTTGGGGAGTCAATATAGTAGGGTTAAAAAGAAAAGGGTTTAGTAAAGATAAAATTATGGAGATAAAATCTGTATATAAAAAATTATTTAGGTCAAAATTACCTTTATCTGAAGCTATAAAAAAAATAGAATCAGAAAATTCTTATTCTGAAGAAGTTAGATATATGTTAGAATTTATTAAGAATTCAAAAAGAGGAATTTGTAGAACTCCAAGAAAAAAATAATTTCCTAAATGAACACAAAATTTTCTTTAGGAATTATTGCTGGGTTAGGATTGTTGCCAGAAATTTTTGTTACCGAAGTAAAGAATGTAGATTTTTATATTATTAGTTTTAAAAATTATTTTAACAAAAAAATATTAAACTCATCTATAAAATTTAAAATACTAACCGAGTGGAATCTAAATGAGGTGATAGATTTTTTTAAACAAAACAATGTTAAAAATGTTGTTTTTTTAGGATATATTCCTCATAAAATTCTTCTAGAAGATAAAATTAAGTTAGATATAAAAGCACAGTGCGTTTTTAATAAATTAAAAAAAAATTCTGCAATGGAGATTTTTAAAGGATTAGTTGAAGAATTTAATAATTCTGCTATACAAATTGATACAATAGATAAATATATAAAAAATAGTTTTGCAGAGAAAGGCGAAATTAACGGATTAAAACTTACAGAAGATGAATTTGAAAATATTAAATTTGGTTATGAAATAGCAAAAGAAATTGCAAGATTAGATATAGGTCTTACTGTAGTGATGAAAAACAAAATAGTAATTGCTGTTGAGGCTTTAGAAGGAACAGATAAGTGTATTTTGAGAGCAGTTAAGCTTGCAGGGAAAGATTGTTGCGTAGTAAAAGTTGCAAGACCAAACCAAGATATGAGGTTTGATTTACCTGTTATAGGACCAACAACTGTTAAAGTTTTAAATTTTGCTAAAGCAAAGGTTTTAGCAGTAGAAAGTGAAAAAACATTGATATTAAATAAAGAATATGTTATTGAAAAGACAAAAAAGTTAGGTATAAAACTATACGGAATATGAAAAAAATAAAAGTAGCAGTGATAGGTGTGGGTAATTTAGGTCAACATCATGCAAGAATTTATCATTTAATGGAAGAGGTTGAATTAGTAGCTTTGGTTGATACAGATATTCAGAAGTTAGAAAAATTTAAAAAAATTTATCCCGATGTGAAATTCACAACAGATTTTCAAGAAATTCTTGATAAAATTGATGCTGCAAGTTTAGTTGTCCCAACAAGGTTACATTATAAAATTGCTAAAGAAATATTGGCTGCAAAAAGACATTTATTGATAGAAAAACCAATAACTACAAAAATTGAAGAAGCAGAAGAATTAGTAAAAATAGCAGATGAAAATAATTTAATTTTACAAGTAGGACATGTGGAAAGGTTTAATCCAGTAATATTTACAACTAAAGAATATGTTTTTAATCCCAAATTTATAGAATCTGTGAGGTTAGGAAATTTTGATCCCAGGGTTAAAGATGTTGGTGTTGTATTGGATTTAATGATACATGATATAGATATTGTATTAAATTATGTAAACTCTAAACTACATAGTGTTGAAGCGTACGGAGCTAAAGTCTTTACAGATAAAGAAGATATTGTAAAAGCAAGGTTGAGATTTCAAAATGGAACAATTTGTGACTTAACAGCTTCAAGAATTTCTGTTTATAAATACAGAAAAATGCATATTTTCCAAGAAGATAGTTATATATCTATAGATTTTATGAGACAACAAGCAAAAATATTTAAGAAAAAACAAAAAGAAGTTTTTTCTCCTAAAGATATAGAAATAATACGGCCAAAGATAAAAAAAGATGAGCCTTTAAAGTTAGAACTGCAACATTTTATCAATTCAATAATTCATAACAAACCTCCAGAGGTTACTGCAGAACATGCAAAAAATGCTTTGTCTGTGGCTGTAGAAATTATTGAACAATTGAAATTTTAAATGACTAACCGAAATTTTGATAATAAAATCTTATTTTCTTGTGGAGATAGATCTGCTGATATTTATCTTTCTTTCTTAATTAAAAATTTACAGCAATTATCTTCAGATAATCTCAAAACTATTGTCTTAGCAGGAGATAAATCTCAAAATTTATGTTCTGAATTTGTAGAAAATATTGTATCTTACGATGCACACGGATTTTTTTCTCCTTTTAAATTAATTTTAAAATTCATAAATGTTCTAAAAAAAGTTAACGAAATATTGAAGAAAGGTGTTGATGCTGTTGTATTAATGGATTACTATGGATTTAATATTAAAATAGCAAAACTTGCAAAAAAATATAACATCAAAGTTATATATTACATATTGCCACAAGTATGGGCTACAAGAAAATATAGAATAAAAAAAATCAAAAAATATGTAGATTATGCAATAGTAATATTTCCTTTTGAGAAAGAATTGTTTATGAAAGAAGGTATAAAAACAGATTATTTTGGTCATCCTATGCTGGATTTGATATCTGTCAAAGATTTTGATTTAGAAAATAATAAAGAGAAAAATGAAAAAATTATAGGTTTGTTTCCAGGTAGTAGAAAACAGGTTATAAAATGGAATTTACCTGTAATGTTAAAAATAGTGAAATTTTATTTGAATAATTATTCTAAAGAACAAAAATTTTATATTTTTGGATTTGAAAAATATAAAGAATTGTACAAAAAATTAATTTATAGATTTCTAGGTTTCAATTTAAGTGAAAATGTTAGAATAGTGTACAACAATGAATTGAGAGACAAAATTTATTTATCATTAGCAGTCAGTGGAACCAATTTGTTAGAAAATGTTTTTTATAATATACCTACAATAGTAATATACAAGCTTCCTTTATTAATGTATATTTTTATAAAAAAAATAATTTATATAAACACAATCTCTTTACCAAATATAATTCTTAAAGAAAAAGTTATTCCTGAGTTTATACAAAATAGAATTGATATTGAAAAACTTTCTTTAGAGATTTATAATTTTGTAAGTGACGAAAATCGAAGAAATGTTATAATTAACAAATATAATGAAATAAAGGTTTTGTTATCTAAAGAAAATAATGTTTCTTTAAAAGTGGCAGAAAAAATTTTGGAGTTTGTATATGGGGAAACTTAAAAAATTGCTACCTTATTTAAAACCATACTATGGTAAATTTTTAATCTCATCTTTTTGTATGTTGTTAGTAGGAGGATTTACTGCTTTAAGTAGATGGTTAGTAAAACCTGTAGTTGATAAAATTTTTTATTACAGAGATTTAAAATTATTATCTTTGTTAGTTGTTATAATACCTGTTATATATTTGTTAAATGGTATATTTAATTATATTAAAAACTATATAAATGTATGGATAGCAAACAATGTAGTAAGAAAGTTAAGAGATAATGTATATTCTCATCTTCAATCTATCTCAATTGATTATTTTATAACAAAATCTACTACAGGAAAAACTTTAACAAAACTTACGAATGATTTAAATAATGTTTTTGTTATGTTATCAAAAACGCCTTCAGTATTAATAACAGATATTATTTCAGTAATTGGTTTGTTGGCAGTATTGTTTTATTTGTCAGTAAAATTTGCATTGTTAAGTTTAGTGGTACTACCAATTGCTTTGTTGCCAGTGTATATTTTAACTAAAAAATTGAGATATTACTCAAAAAAAATACACACAGAAATAACTAATTTGTATAACAGCATTCAGGAAAGTATTTCTGCAATATTTATTACACAAATTTTTTCTCAACAAAAGAAAGAAATAAAAAATTTTAATGAGATAAATAATAAAGTATTTAATGCAATAATGAAATTTTCAAGAACAGAATTTTTATCTTCACCAATAATGGAATTTATAGGTTCAATTGGTGTTGCAGCAGTAATATTAATTGGTGGAGCAGATGTTATTTCTGGCAAATGGACGCCAGGCGGATTTTTTGCATTTTTAGCTACAGTGTTGTCTTTTTATCAACCATTAAAAAGGATCTCTGAAATTAATCCTATTTTACAACAAGGTATAGTCTCAGTAGAGAGAATCTTTGAAATTTTAGAACAAAAAAGTTCTGTGGTAGAAAAAAGTAATCCTTTAGTAGCAAAGTTTGAAAATAATATAGTTTTTAAAAATGTATATTTTGGTTATGATAAAGATAATATAGTATTAAAAAATATAAATTTAGAAATTAAAAAAGGTGAAAAGATAGCTATAGTTGGTCCATCTGGGTCAGGTAAAACTACTATATTAAATTTACTTTTGAGATTTTATGATGTTGACAAAGGAGAAATACTGATAGATGGGATTAATATAAAAAATTTTTCTTTAAATACTTTAAGAAAACTTTTTGGTGTTGTAATCCAAGAAACATTTTTGTTTAATAATACTATTAGGTATAACATATCATATGGTAAAG
This sequence comes from Endomicrobiia bacterium, assembly GCA_046292225.1. Classification (GTDB taxonomy): domain Bacteria; phylum Elusimicrobiota; class Endomicrobiia; order DTEH01; family DTEH01; genus JANXDG01. Next base: position 3,656 of record JBKBRH010000010.1, on the reverse strand, counting down.
AAGACGCTACTGATGAAGAAATTATTAATGTATCAAAGGTAGCTTATATATATGACACAATTGAGAGTTTGCCACAGAAGTTTGATACTGTTGTAGGAGAAAGAGGGTATTGTTTAAGTGGTGGAGAAAGACAAAGGCTTGCTATCGCGAGAGCGTTGTTAATAAATCCACAGATTTTTATTTTTGATGAACCGACTTCTGCACTTGATGCTGAGTCTGAAAGTGTTGTGTTAGAAGCAATTAAAAATGTTGTGCAAGATAAAACAGTTATACTTATAACTCATAGGTTAAATTTGGTTGTAGATTTTGATCGTATTTATGTATTTTCAGATGGAGAAATTGTTGGTTGTGGAAGACATAAGGAATTGATGCAAAAAAATGATTTTTATAAATCATTAGTGAATCTTCAAACTGTTAAACATTGATTTTTTGTTAGATGAAATATGCAATTATATCTGATGTACATTCTAATTATAATGCGCTTATTTGTTGTATAGAAAAATTAAAAGAAGAAAATGTCGACAAAATTTTTTGTTGTGGAGACATCGTTGGATACTGTGCTGAACCTAATGAGTGTATTGAAGTTTTTAAAAAAGAAAAGATATTCTCTGTATTAGGCAATCATGATGCTGCTTTGTTAGATATTTTAGAATTAGATTTTTTTAACCATGATGCCAAAGAAGCAATTATTATAAATAAAAGTTTAATCACACAAGAAAATATTGAATTTTTAAAATCTATAAAACAAAAAGAAGTTTTTGAAGATATATTATTTGTTCATGGATCAATTGAAGATCCTTTAATAGAATATTTGGACAATATTTACTTGTTAAGAAGGAATATCAAATTTTTAAAACAGAATTTATGTTTTTGTGGGCATACACATAGACCTTTTGTATATTCTTATGATTTGAATAATCAAAAAGAAGATTTAAAAATTCCTAATACAAAAATATTTAAGTTTGAAATTGAAAATAATAAAAGATATATAATTAATGTAGGGGCTGTGGGTCAACCAAGAGATGGTGATAACCGTGCTTGTGTTGTTGTTTATGATAAAGAGAATTCAGTAGTAGAATTTAAAAGAATAAAATATAACGTATTTTATTCTCAACAAAAGATGGTAGAGTTAAAAATTCCAGAATTTCTAATAAAAAGGCTTGAATTTGGAGAATAAAAATTTTATTACATAATAAAAATAGAAAGGAGATGTATTTATGAATAGCAAAAAGTTTTTATATATTTTATTTTTTTTATTATTCTTTGATGCATTGGTTATATTTAATGAAGAAATTTCATTAGGTATTGTTTTAGGTGAGCCCAATGGGTTGTCTCTAAAATTGCAAAAAAACAAAAATTTTATTTTAGATACTGGGATAGGATTTAATACTAAAGAGAATTATTTTTTGTTTTGTCTTGATTTTTTAAGATATGATTATGGAAAAATAAAATCTAAAGAAATTACTGGTAAAATACCTGTATTTTATGGTTTAGGTATGAAAATGGAGAACACCAAAAAAGATACATTGTTTGGTATTAGATTTGTTTGTGGTGTTGAATATATTTTTGAAGATATACCTTTTAATATTTTTGTAAAAATTGTACCAACATTGAATTTAGTACCAGAAACTTCAGCGTATATATACCCATCAATTGGAATAAGATATATTTTAAAATGAATATAAAAAAAAATTTTTTTACAGGGTTAGTTTTGTTAATTCCATTATTAGTTACAATTTATGTTGTATGGTTTTTTATAAAAATTGTTTCTAACCTTTCGCGTCCATTTATTTTAACTTTTCTTTACATCTTTGAAATACAAGAAACGCCATTTTTAATCAGAATCTTAAGTTTTTTTGCTTCTATATTAATAATTTATTTATTCGGTGTTATCACAAATAGTATATTTGGTAAAAAGTTGCTTACTAGAATAGAAAAATTTTTCTTACAAATTCCAATAGTAAGAGAGATATATTCTTCAACTAAGAAGTTGATAAATTTTTTTTTAGAATACAGATATTATAAAAGTAACAAAGTTGTTATTATAGAATATCCAAGAAAAGGTTTATATTGTTTAGGTATACTGACTTTAGATATAAAAGATAAAGATAAATTAGGAGTTTTTATACCTTCAACACCAAATCCTACAACTGGATATTTTCTATTGGTGCCAAAAGAAGAAGTACAATATACTAATCTTTCAGTAGAAGATGCAATACAGATAATTGTTTCTGGCGGTATTGTCTCTCATGAACAGATAAGTAAATATTTATGAAAAAAGTTGCAATAGATAAAAAATTGCTAAGTATTTTATTAAGAAAATCAATTTTATTTCATGGTCTTCAAAAAAAAAGATTTAAGTTTTATTATAGGTTTAATAAATACATATAAGGTATTCAAGAAAGAAAAAGTTATATTAGAAGAAGAAAAAGGACAAGATATTTTTGTTGTTCTTAATGGAAGAATAAATGTTTGTTTTGAAGAAGGAAAAAAGAAAATAGTATTGAAAACATTATACCCAGCAGGTATTTTTGGCGAAGTTGGGTATTTTACTAAAAGACGTATAGCCAGTTGTGTAGCTTTAGAAGAGTCTATAGTTTAAACCTGTACTCTAAGAATAGCAGAATAAATTTTATATAATTCAGATAAAGAAGATAAACTTAATTTAAGTATCAAAGAACTTGCAGAAAAAGTTGTCGCTTCAAGAGAGACAGTATCGCGGATGCTGAAAATGTTAGAGAAAATTGGTGGTATTTCTCGCCAAAAAACTAATATAAAAGTGATAAACAAAGAAAAACTTTTTAATTTGATAAAATAATAACATCTTTTCTTTAGTTTTTTCTTTTTAATAAATAACAAATTTTTTTAAAACCTTGATAAATTATTAATTTTCTTATATATTAAAAATTCAAATCTTAATTGTGTTCTTTTAATTTTTTTTGGAACTACATTTGTTAATTTCTTCTTAATACAAGCAAGAAACAATTTGTTGCTTACTTAAGAAAAGATAATAATGATGTTGATAGAGAGTTGTTCTTTTTAAAAAATTCTTTTAAATATAACAGCTAAAAGATAACATCTAACTTTAATAACGGAGGTATATAAAAGTATGAATTTATTTTTATATGCACAGGAATGTATCCCTGCAAGTGCTACTTCTCAACAAGGTTCACCTGGTGGGTTGGCAAGTTTTATACCTATTATTGTGATATTTTTCATATTTTATTTTCTGCTAATACTACCTCAGCAAAAAAAAATGAAAGAACATCAACAGATGTTAGAAAAACTTAAAAAAGGTGATAATGTTTTGTTGTCAAGCGGGATTTACGCAACAATTACAAATATCAAGGGTGATATAGTAGAAGTAAAAATAGCAGAAAATGTTAAAATTAACGTTTTAAAAACAACTGTTTCACAAATTATATCAGAAGATAAAATGAAGTCAATTATTGGTTAATTAAAAAATATGAAAAAAATCACTGTGGAAGATATAAAAAATAATTTTTTAGTAAAAAATTTTATAGAAGCAGCAAATGAATATTTAGGAGTGATTGGTTATACTGAACATGGATTTAGACATGTAACTTTTGTTAGTGAAGTTGCAGGTAATATTTTGAGACATTTGTTATATGATTTAAGAATTTGTGAGTTAGCAG
>JBKBRH010000009.1:6632-19687 GCA_046292225.1 Endomicrobiia bacterium | reverse complement strand
GGCAAAAGATAAAGATATAATAAAAAAAGTATATTTTAATGGAAAAATTTACAATGAAGAAAGTGAAATTATAGTTTTACCTTCTTATGTTTTAAAGAATTTTGATAGTTTAAAGTTAAATTTAAAAATAAAAAATTTAAATCTTAATAAAAACAGTTTTGTAGGCGATTTAGTTTTAAATATAGAAAATATCAATAAAAATTTTGTTGACTCTAAGTTAGAAATAAATAATCTTTGGATAAATAATTATTTTGTTGGTAAGGCAATAATTGAGATGTCTTATAATAGTAAACAAAAAACTTTAGATTTTATTGTAGATGATAAACTGCATAAAAGAACTGATGTATTAAAAGTCAGAGGTAGTGTTATTTTTGCTAAAAATAATACTAGGTTTAAAAATTTGAAGTTATATATTCAAGAATCGCAGTATATATTTTTAAATGGTAATTTAGGCAATAATGGAGATATTTTAGATGTTAAATTTTTTAATATACCTATTGAGATCTTAAATAGTATTTTAAGATTTAGCGAACCAGATATAGTAGGTTTTGTTTATGGTGATGTAAATATTAAAACAATTTCTTCATTTGACAAAGATTATAAAATAGATGCAAATTTTGTAGCAAAAGATGTAAATTTTAAAATGGCAAAAATTCCAGAAGTTTTATTAAATTTAGTATATGAAAAAGAAAAAGTTATATTAGAAAAATTAATTTTTAATTTTATAGATAAAGGGAAAATTGAAGCTAAAGGTTTTTATAATGTTAGTTCAAAAAATTGTGATTTTGTAGTGAAGTCTATAAAATGTAATTTGTCTATATTAGACAATTTTTATGATATTGTAAAATCAGCAGAAGGAAGTTTTATTACAGAATTAAGTATTAAAGGTAAAATAAACAATCCACAGATTAAAGGATATTTTTATTTGCCAAAAGGAAATTTGAAATTTAAAAAATACATAAGTTATTTAAACAACACAACTATAAAATTAAATTTTTTAAATGATAAAATCGAAGTTGAAAAATTTCATGGATATTGTAAAGATACGAAACTAATTGTTTCAGGTATATGGAGTTTTTCAGATACTGCTAAGTTAAAGATTTTTACTCAAGGAGGAAAAGGTGTTGAAGTTTTTGTTTACGAACTTTCTTTTCCTAAAAGTGAATTTTTAAAATTTGTTCAAGACACTTCTTTATATCCTTCAAGAGGTGATATGCATTTTGATTTATATATAACAAAACAAAAAGATGGTATTCCTCCTAAGGTAGAAGGTAAAATTATACTAAATAACACACATTTTACCTATCCAGGTGTGAAAAAATACTATATCACACCAGAAGTTAGGAATTTATATTATGATATTACAATAGTAGCAAAAGATAATGTTTGGTATAGCAATGAATTGATATCAGCTAATATAGTTGGGAGTGTTAATTTAAATTATACAAAGTTAAATACAAAAACAGACATCAACGGAGAAGCTATTGCGTTAAGTGGAAATATGAAATTTTTAAATACTAATTTTAGAATAAAATCAGGACAAATACAAATTATAAAACGAATACCTTATTTAGAATTAATTGGTGAAACAGAGGCAATCTTTTCAAATAGAGAAAAAATGAAAGTTCAGTTAATAGTTGATAGATCACAAATAGAAGATATTAAACCTAGATTAATTTCTACCTCACATCCTACATTAAAAAGTGAAGATATAGCATCTATTTTATTAAACATAGGAGAACTACAAAAAACAGAAAAAGAAGATTATGTTATTGCGAAAGAGCAACTGGATTTCAATTCTTTATTGAGAACACAATTTATAAGATTGATAGATTCTACCTTGGCTACACCTATAGCTAGAGGTATATTACAGAAATGGGGTATTGTAGATAATATTACTATTTCACAGTTGCCATCAGGTGTTGCTGCTGAAAAACAAACAGTTTACCAGTCGTCAAATGGTATTACAAAAGATACTATTTCTTTTATTGATATAATAAAAAATACAAAATATGGTATAGAAAAGTATATAACTAGTGATATGATATTAAGCTATAGTGTTGCTTTGGCTGAGTATCAACAAAAATTGAATTTAAGACACGAATTAGAAATAGGCTATAGGCTAAAAGGTAATGTTTTTATAAAAGGCATTTATGATTACGGGATTAGAGATTATAATACAGGTAGATATGGTGGAGATATAAAAATTCAAGTTGAACCAGTTTTTAGATTAAAAAGTTGGGCAGAGGAAGAGAAAGAATAAAAAAAGATTAATAAATATTAGTTGAAAGAAAGGTTGAGATTTTATAATAAAAACAAATAAAATGAAAACTTTTTTATTAAAAAATTATAAAAAAATTTTAGCAATATTTATAGTGATATTGTTAGTATATTGTGCAATATATATAGATGTAACGCTTCGTGCAAGAAGTGCTTATTTAGAAGCTGAGAAATATGTTGAATGGTATTATAATCCGAACAAAAAGATTAAATTTTTTGAAAAAGAGTTTAATGATAAAAAGAAACAACTCGATAAATTATTGTCAGAAAATAAGTTGTCCAAAGATGAATATGATGTTAAATTAGAAATTTTAGAATTTGAAAAAGAAAGAAAAATTAAAGAAAGTTCGTTAAAATATGCTTATATATGGTACAAAACAGTTATAGAATTATTTTCTTTACCAGAATCTAAATGGGTAAAATTAGCTAAACAAAAAATTGTGAATATAAAACAGATGTGGAGAAAAGAATTAGAACAAAAAGGATATAAAATAGAAGATTATATGTTGGAATGAAAGGAGAAAGATATAATGTACATTAAATATTTAAAATCAAAATTACAAGGTTTAGTTGTAACAGATAAAAATCTTCATTATGCAGGTAGTATAAAACTTGATTCAGAATTTTTAAAAAAAGCAAATATTAAACCTTACGAAGTAGTTTTGGTAATTAACCTCAACAATGCAGAAAGGTTTGAAACATATGTAATTCCTGCTAAAGAAGGATCAAAAGTTGTGAGTTTACAAGGAGGTGCTGCAAGGTTAGGAGAAATTGGTGATGAACTTATAATAATGTCTTTTTGTTATTTAGAAGAGAATAAAAAAGTTTCTCCTATAACTATAATTTTAAAAGATAACAAAATTAAAAAAATTTTTGTTAAAAAATAAAATTTTTATTATGTACCTTACCTTTTTTAATCTTTCCTAAAAGGGAAAATTTTTATGATAAAATTTTTTTTAACTAACAAAATTATTAAATTTTTTTATGGTATAGCATTGTTACCTTTATGTTATGTTTTTTTTCAAACTTTAATATTTGTGATAAAAAATATAGAATTTTCAAATAGTATTGTCAAATCATTTTTTATAGGTTGTGGGAGTTATTTAGTTATTCATATTCTTTTATATAAACCATTAAAACTTTATGTAATAGGACATGAACTTGTTCATGCAATAAGTGGGTATTTATGTGGTGCGAATGTAAAAAATGTTAAGGTTGCTAAATCATACGGGTTAGTAAATGTTGATAAAATCAATACTTTTATTGCGTTGTCTCCTTATTTTGTACCTTTTTATTCTTTGATAATTATAATTTTATGGGTTATAGTAAAATATTTTATAAAACTTGATATTCCAATAGAATATTTTATGTTCTTTTTAGGTCTAACAATTACATTTCATTTAGTATTAACAATATATGCGGTATCTTTAGGACAACAAGATTTAAAAATTTCAGGATGGTTGTTTTCTATTGTTATAATTTTTATAATTAATTGTCTAATTTTAATTTTACTTTTTATCTTTTTGTTTCCTTCTAAGATAAAATTTTTAGATGTTAAGGATCATTTTTTAAACTATTTATTTTTGAGCTATAGAGTTTGTTTTAACAAAACATTAGATTTTACAAAGTTCTTAATAGATAAAATAAAAAATAAGCTAGCAAAGAATATATGAAAATACTACAATATAATTATTTATCTGACCGAAGTATCAAAGAAATTAGAAGAAAAAGTTTGCATATTTTGACTATTTTATATCCAATAGTTTATAATTTAATTCCTTATAATACTGCGTTAATGATATCAGCATCTTTAATAATTATAGATCTAATCTTTGAAACAATAAGATTATTATATCCTTCTGTTAATAAAATTTTGTTAAAAATTTTTGAAGGAACTTATAGAGAAAAAGAAAAAGAAAATATTTCAACTCTAATTTGGACATTATCAGGTGCGTTTATTACAATATTTTTGTTTCCAGAAGATAAAAAAATAGTAACATTGAGTTTATTATATTTAGCATTAGCTGACAGTATTGCTGCTATAGTAGGAGTTATGTTTGGCAGAATAAAATTAGGTTCCCGAGGGAAAAGTTTAGAAGGTTCGTTAGCATTTTTTATAATGGCTTTTATATGTGGAATATTTTTTGTAAATCCGTTGTACGCTTTTATTGCAGCATTTGTTGGTGCTGCGATTGAGTTTTTACCTTTACCTTTAGATGATAATTTTATTTTGCCAATATTTATTTCTTTATTATTATCTATTTTGATATGAATGATTCTATTCCAATAGTTGAAGTTAAAAATTTATACAAAAGTTATAATAATAAAAATGTTTTGCAAAATATTAGTTTTGAGGTTTATAGAGGAGAAATTTTTGTTCTTTTAGGGCCAAACGGTGCTGGAAAAACAACTACTGTGAAAATTGTTGCAGGTGTGATACAGGCAGATTCTGGCGATGTCTTTGTTATGTCAGAAAAAATTTCTGTATTTAAACCTGATATTAAAAAACATATAGGATATCTTCCAGATGAGCCTTATATTTATAATAAACTTACAGGAAAAGAATTTTTAGAATTTATATTTTCTGTTTATAATGTAAAAATAAATCATCAAGAATACGAATTTTTGCTTAATGAATTTGAGTTAAATTATTATATAAATTCTCCCATAGAAACATATTCCAAAGGAATGAAACAAAAATTGTTGTTAATGAGCATATTTTTAAGAAAGCCAGATCTGTTCATCTTAGATGAACCACTAATAGGGTTAGACCCAAAAAGTATAAATTTCTTTAAACAGTATATTAAAAAATTGTCAAAAGAAGGAAAAACAATAATTTTATGTACACATTTGTTAGATCTTGCACAACAAGTTGCTACAAAAATTGCTATAATATATAATGGCACAATTTTAATTGCTGCTACATTAGAAGATTTGGCTAAGAATTTCTGTGTTTCATCTTTATCTCTTGAAGAAATATATCTTACCGCAATACAAAAAAATAGTTGATTATTTTTATGTATGATATTATAAAAATTTTTAAATTAAACTTTAAAATTTTTATTAACGCTATAAAATTTTCTGATAGAAAAGAAAGAATCAGATGGATTTTTTTAATCTGTGTTAGTTTATTGTTTTTTATAGGGATATATATTATTTCTTATCAAGTAATTTTATATATTTCTACTTTACCTGTGATAGGAAGTTTGTTTATAATAAGAATTCTTGCATTAGCATTTATTTCAAGTTTTATAATGTTGATTTTTTCTTCTTTGACAGTTTCTTTATCTGCAATGTATAACAACGAAGATTTGGAATTTTTAATTTCTTTACCGGTAAAATTTGAAAGTATATTCATTATAAAATTTTTATTAACCTTGTTAAGGTCAAGTTGGATGATTATGATTATAATAGTGCCTTTTTCTATTGCATTTGCTTATGCAAAAAATTTTGTTTTTTATCAATATCTAATTTTAATCTTATCGATTTTGATAAAAATTTTTATTTCTGTGTGTATAGGAAGTTTTATAGCAGTAAGTTTGTCATATTTTTTTCCTTATAGGAAATTAAAAAATGTTGTATTAGTTTTTATAATTTTATTTACTACTTTTGTTTATTCTTTGTTTAGAGTAGCACAACCAGAAAAATTACTTTCTTTTGACAAATTTCCTGAACTTTTAGAATATTTAGATTTTTTATCAAAGCCTGTTGGTAGAAACTTACCTTCTTGGTGGGTGAGCGAAATTTTTCGCGGATTTATGATCAACAATAGCGGAATAGTTTACATAAATTTATTAAAACTTTTTGTTGTATCAGTTATAATATTTTTAATTTTTTATCTTTTAGGAAGAAAAATGTATTTTAAAGGAATATTTATGAATTTTGTTCACTATTCAAGAAAAAGATTTTTAAATAATAGAATTATTTTAAAACCACGATGTTTTTCTTTGGTAAAAAAAGAGTTTAAATTATTTTTTAGAGAACCAGTCCAGTGGGTACAACTTGTAGTTGTTATATCTTTAATAGTAATATACATTTTTAGTATTGCAAAAATTCCAGTTGAATTAAATTATATTAAGGTGAGTATATCATTTTTTAATTTAGGCAGTATAATTTTTATATTAAATGCTTTAGTTTTAAGATTTATATTTATTCAACCAAGTATAGAATATAAAAATTTCTGGTTAGTAAAATCATTACCTATAAAGTTTTGGAAATTTTTTGTGATAAAACTTTTTGTATATTTTCCTTTAATTTTGGTCCCAGCGTTAATTATGTGTATAATTTCTAATTATATTTTGCAAACAGAGATAACATTGATGATATTGTCTTTAATAATAACTTTAATTTCCTGTTTTGTTACTACAATAGCTGGTTATTCTTTTGGAATTTTGTTCCCTAAAAAAGAATATCAGGATATTACACAAATAGAAACATCATTTGGTGGACTAATGTTTATAATTTTGTCTTTATGTTATATTGTATTAATTTTATTATCATTAGCAGAGTTGACTAAAAAATATATACTTTCGCAACCTATATTTATAAAAGAAATTGTTTATTATTTAGGAGTGTTTATAAGTATAAATTTTTTTTACAGTTTCGCTCCTTTATATTATGCAGTAAAGAAATTTTTAAACGAATATTAGTTTTATATGAAAAAAATTTTTTATTATTTAATTTATATATTTTTTTTATTTTCTATAATTTTTGCAGAAAAATTTGACAACGAAAAAATATTTTTTTGGAAAATTAATACAAAAGAAAAAATAATTTTTTTAACTTTTGATGATGGCCCTTCAGAGTATACAAAAGAAGTGTTAAAAATATTAGATAAATATAATATCAAAGCAACATTTTTTGTCTTAGGGGAGTTAATTAAGTATAGAAAAGAAATTATAATAGAAATTTTTAACAAAGGGCATATTATTGGTTCTCATACTTTTTCACACCAAAATTTTTATAAGTTATGTAAAAAATTGTCTATACAAGAATGTAAAAAAATTTTAGAAGAAGAGTTGTTAAAAACGCAACAAGAAATAAATTTTGTTTCAAACAAAATAGAGATAAAATATCTTCGTTTACCAAACGGATTTTATCGCAAATGGGTGGATGATGTTGTGAAAAAATATGCTTACAAAGTTATAAATTGGAGTTATGGGTGTGATTGGTTGAATATTTCTGAAGAAGAAATGTTTAAAAGATATATCTCTTCTTTAGAACCAGGAGGGATATATCTTTTTCATGATGGAGGGAAAGATAGAAAAAAAACAATAAAGGTTTTAGAGCAGTTTATAGAATATGCTATTTCAAAAGGATACAAATTTGATATATTAAATAACTGGATAAAATAATTTTTTTAATTAATTATTGATTTTATTTTATTAGATTTGATAAAAATTAAATTTGATTTTTGGCTACTTGAGAAATAAATTTTTCAAAAAATATAGATTTTTTCAATTAGAGCAGTTTGGAAGCTAATTTTTAATAATGAAGTGTAATTTTATGCTACTATCAAGAAGAAAAAATAGTGGGTATTATAATAAAATAGAGATTAAGATTTGAGTTGTTAGTTATTAGCTGACCTTTAATGGTTGACTACAGAAATATACTAAACTGTCACAAGTAACTAGAAGATAAAACAAAGAACTTAAGCAATTTTATAAAAGAAAAATTGCACAAGGTAAAATTATACTACTTTTATTTGTGCTGTTGATAGACACCTGCTTAATCGTTTATTTGTAGTTTTCAAAGAATACAGATCTTAGTTGGTATTTGTCAATTTACCATTAATAATTGGCCTTTTTTTGTATTAAAATTTATGGCGATGTTTGAAAGTAATAATAAATTTATCAATTTTTTAAATTTTATCGCCTATAAACCATAAAAATTTCATTAAGAAAGTTAACAGAACCTATATTTTTAGGAGGAATTATGATGAAAGAAGTAATAATTTTTGCGAGGGCAGGGCAGGGTGCTATCACCACTGCACAAATTTTAGGTTCTGCGTTAGTAAAATCTGGCTTATATGCATATGCGTTTCCACATTTTGGTGCTGCACGTATGGGTGCTCCAATGAATGCGTTTTTAAGATATGATACAAAACCTATAAGGTTAAGAACAAGAATAAAATTAGCAGATTATTCTATAGTTGTAGATGAAACATTGTTTTCAGAACAAAATCCTAATGAAAGTTTAAAAAATTCCGGTATTTGTTTAATAAATTCTCAGAAAGAATATAAATCTTTGGATGGTAAAAAAATAATTTCTATTCCTGCAGGTAAGATTTCACAAGAAATTACTGGAAAAATTTTGGCAAATACTGTTCTACTAGGATGTTTATCTGCTATAAATGATGATTTAAAAATAGATTTATTGTACGAATCTATTAAAGAAAGATTCAAAGGTGAAGTTCAACAGATGAATTTAAAACTTGCTCAAGCAGGATATGAATATATAAAAAAGATATAATTTTATACAAGTTTTTTATAGGAGGTTAGAATATGTTTGCAAAAATAATTTTACCACCGGGAAGAGGACTTAAAAATAAAACAGGTTCGTGGAGAACAGGTAAAAAACCTAAGTTTTTACATAAAAATTGCACTGGTTGTAGGATGTGTTATTTAGTTTGTCCTGAAGGATGTATATCAGGAAACAAAAAAGAATACAATGCTGATTTAGATTATTGTAAAGGATGCGGCCTTTGTGTAAAAGTTTGTCCTGTAAATGATATAATAATGGAAGAAGAATGACCCAATACAACAGGAGGATTTTAATTTTATGAAACAATTTTTAGAAGGAGCACAAGCAATTGCAAAAACAGTAGCGTTATGTAGAGCTGCTGTTATATCTGCTTACCCGATAACTCCTCAGACACATATTGCAGAAGAACTTGCAAGTTTAGTTGCTAACGGTGAGATTAAAGCAGAATTTATTAATGTAGAATCTGAACATTCTGCTGCAAGTTGTGTTTTAGGAGCAGTGGCAAGTGGTGTTAGAGTTTATAGTTCTACATCATCTCAGGGGTTATTATTGATGACAGAAGTGTTGTTTAATATTGCAGGGATGAGATTACCTGTTGTTATGTGTTGTGTTAACCGTGCAGTTTCTGCACCAATAAATATATGGAATGATCAACAAGATATTATGACAGTGCGTGACGCGGGATTGATTTTGTTGTTTGCAGAAAATATCCAAGAAGTGTGTGATTTACATATTCAAGCATTTAAAATTGCTGAAGATAAAAATATTATGTTGCCTGTAATTGTTAATATTGATGGATTTATATTAAGTCATGGATATGAACCAGTAGAATTCCCTCAACAAGAATTGGTTGATAAATTTTTACCTGAATATAATCCACCTTATAAACTTGATGTTAACAATCCTTTAACTTTAGGTCCACTTAGCGGACCAGAATATTATCTTGAAACAAGGTATGCAATACAAGAAACATTAAATAACGAAGCAAAGAAAAAAATATTAGAAGTAGCAGAAGAGTTTACAAAAATTTTTGGTAGAAAATCATATGGTTTGTTTGAAGAATATAAAACTCAAGAAGCAGAAACAATTTTTGTTTCAATGGGTTCTATTTCAGGACCAATAAAAGATGTTGTCGATGAACTAAGAGATAAAGGACAAAAAGTTGGATTATTAAGAATCATTTCATACAGACCTTTCCCACAAGAAATTGCTAAGATTTTAGCTTCTACAAAAAAAGTTATTGTAATTGATAAATCCATTTCTTTAGGTGCACAAGGTCCGTTATATCAAGATGTTGTAAGTTGTTTGTATATAAATTCGCAAAGTAATGGAATAAAAACTTTGCCAAAAGTTGTAGGTTATATTTGTGGTCTTGGTGGAAGAGATGTTTCTAAAGAAGAAATTTTTGATATATATGAAGAAAAAGAATTAGTTTCAGCAAAATTTGTAGGTGTTAAACAAGAAAATCTGGGAAGTTTTATTTAGTTAATAAAGAAAAAGATTAATTTAGGTGATAGGTGATGGCAGGTAGGTGGAAAGTGAGAAAGTGAAAAAGTTAAAAAGTGAGAGAGTGAAAAAGTAAAAAGATTGTTGTAAATACTTTCCTAGTTATTTTTAATTTTAATAAGAGGGAAACTGAGTAAGAAAGTTAACAGAAGTTATATTTTAAGGAGGAGATACTTCAATGATTGATGAAAAAATTTTGTTTACTGCAGGACATACTGCATGTGCAGGTTGTGCACAATCTTTAGCAGCAAGGTTAGTAATAGATGCTGCAGGGAAAAATACTATTGTTGTAAACAATACAGGTTGTTTAGAAGTATTTTCTACAGGATATCCATATACTTCTTGGCGTGTTCCTTTTATACATTCATTGTTTGAAAACGCAGCTGCAGTTGCTTCAGGTATAGAAGCTGCGTTGAATTATTTGGGAGTTAAAGATAATATTAATGTTATTGCACAAGCAGGCGATGGCGGGTTTGCAGATATTGGTTTTCAAGCATTTTCTGGTTTATGGGAAAGAGGACATGATGTTTTAACAATATGTTATGATAACGAAGCGTATATGAATACTGGTATACAACGTAGTGGTACCACACCAATAGGAACTAACACAACAACTTCGCCTGTAGGGAAAAATTCAGCAGGAAATTTGAGATGGAAAAAAAATTTGCTAGATATTGCGTTAGCACATAGGTGTGTATATGTAGCGACAGCATCTGTACATTTACCTGTAGATTTACAAAATAAAGTTAAAAAAGCACTAAAAATTAAAGGTCCAAAGTTTATACATGTTTTATCACCGTGTCCATTAGGTTGGGGATCTAAACCAGAAGATACAATAGAAATTGCAACTTTAGCTGTTGAGACAGGTTTTTGGCCATTGGTTGAATATGAAAATGGTGTGTTAACAAAAGTTAGAAAATATAAACAATTAAAACCTATCGAAGAATATTTAAAATTGCAAAAGAGATTTGTCCATTTATTAAAAGAAGAAAATAAAGAAATTTTAGAGATGTGGAAACAAAGAGTTGAAGAAAATGTTAAAAAATATCAATTGTTAGAATAATAAAAATATGAATTTTTCAGGCGGGATACATCCTCAAGAAAATAAAATAACAAAACATTATCGTATAGGAACTTTGCAAATACCACAATTTGTATATTTGCATTTGTCACAACATACCGGTAAACCTGCAATCCCTATAGTTAAAACAGGAGATTATATCTTACGTGGACAAAAAATAGCACAACCTGATGGATTAGTTTCTGCTTCTTTACATTCGCCTGTTTCTGGAAAAGTTGTAGAAATAAAAGAAGTTTTGCATCCTGTTTTATGTAAAAAATTTCCAGCTATAGTTATTGAATCAGATGGGCATAATAAAACAGTTGAATTTAATACAAAATATAAAGAATATTTTAGGTTTTCTTCAGAAGAATTAGTTAACCATATTAAAGATTCAGGTATTGTAGGGCTTGGTGGTGCAATGTTCCCTTCTCATGTAAAACTTTCTCCACCAAAAGATAAAGTCATTGATTATGTTATAGCTAATGGATGTGAATGTGAACCATACCTTACTTGCGATGATAGAGTTATGCAAGAAAATAGTTCAGAAATTGTGGAAGGACTTAGAATTGTAATGTATATTTTAAATGCGTTAAAAGGTATAATTGTTATTGAAGATAACAAAAAAGAAGCATACCAAAAATTAAAAGAAAAAGTTGCAACTATACCTAATATAGACATAAAATTAGTAAAAACAAAATATCCACAAGGCGCAGAAAAACAACTTATAAAAAAAGTTTTAAACAAAGAAGTGCCTTCTGGTGGATTACCTATGGATGTAGGTGTTGTTGTACATAATGTGGCTACTTTGGCTGCTATATATAATGCAATAGTTAAAGGTATACCTTTAATAGAACGAGTAGTAACAATTTCTGGCAATATTGATAGAAAAGGAAATTTTTTACTTCCTATAGGTATTATGCTGAAAGATATTGTTAAAATGTTGAACATAAATCTTAATAATATTAACAAAATAATTTTTGGTGGGCCAATGATGGGAATTTCTCAAGAAAGTTTAGAAACACCAATTATAAAAGGTACTTCTGGAATTTTATTTTTTTCAGATTCTCAAACTAAACAGGAATATAATCAATGTATAAGATGTGCTAAATGTGTTGAAGTGTGTCCCATGAAACTTATGCCAAATTTTTTAAGTTTGTATATTGAACATAAAAAATGGGATAAATTAAATATTTATTCACTGTTTGATTGTATAGAATGTGGTTGTTGTTCATATGTATGTGTTGCAAAACGTCCTATAGTTGCACAGATAAAATATGCAAAAAGTGTTATTAAAAGATAAATTATAATTAGGGTGCAAGAATTGTAGTGCGAGGGTTTATCCTCGCTTAACGATAAAGCGACCCTAAAATGGTCGCACTACAATAGGTGATAGGCGAAAGCAGGTAGGTGGGAAGTGAAAGAGTAAGAAGGTTAGAGAGTGAAAAAGTGAAAGAGTGAAAAAGTGAAAAAGTAAGAAAGTAATGTCATCCTGAGCCAAGGGCGAAGGAATGTCATCCTGAACGCAGTGAAGGAACCCGTCTTTAAATTCTTCGCCTTCTGGATTCTTCGGTTTAGGAATAAAATATTTATGAAAGAAAAATTGTTTATAGTATCAGCAGCACCACATATAAGAAAAAAACATACAATACAAACTATGATGCTTGATACAATTATTGCTTTAACACCAGCTTGTGTTGCTGCTTTATTGTTTTTTGGTTTTTAC
>JBKBRH010000009.1:0-6538 GCA_046292225.1 Endomicrobiia bacterium | reverse complement strand
TCTACAGTTTAGTAGTAATATTAGTTTCTATAATATTTGCTATTTTGTCAGAATTATTTGTCAATTTGTTAAGGAGACAAAAACCCACTGTTTTAGATTTGAGTTGTATAATTACAGCACTGCTTTTTGCATATACTTTGCCACCAAGATTACCGTTATGGATTGTAGCAGTTGGTGTATCTTTTGGAATAATTTTTGGTAAACAGATATATGGTGGGTTAGGATTTAATCCGTTTAATCCTGCGTTGATAGCAAGAGCATTTGTACATATTGCTTTTCCACAAAATATGGGAAATTTTGCTGTTTTTGATGGTGTTTCCTCTGCTACACCACTCACTATACTTAAACATTTCACAGAACAAATTTCAAATATACCGACTATAAAAAATTTAATTATAGGAAACTACTTAAGTTCGTTAGGAGAAACTTCTGTTATATTTCTTTCGTTAGGATATTTTTATTTAGTATTCAAAAAACATATCAATCCGTTTGTACCTTTAACTTATATTCTTACAGTTGGGATAATAACATTTTTTGTAGATAAACAACATTTATGGATATATTTGTTCTCAGGTGGAATTTTTTTAGGTGGAATTTTTATGATAACAGATCCAGTGACAACACCTGTTTCGCCTAAAGGGAAAATAATTTTTGCTATATGTTGTGGAATTTTAACTTGTATAATAAGATTTTGGGGGAGTTATCCTGAAGGTGTGTGTTTTTCAATTTTGTTTATGAATTTGTTAACTCCGTTAATAGATAATTGTACTATAAGAAAAAAGTTTGGATTTAAAAAAATATGAACGAAGATTTAAAGATGATATTAGTATTATTTTTTGTTTGTATAATTTCGGCAATAAGTTTGTCATTTTTGTATACATATACAAAACCTAAAATAGAAAAAAATCTTGTTGCTAAAGAGTTAAAATTAAAGTCAGAGGTTATTCCACAAGCAGAAGAGTTTAAAAAAATAAAAGTTGAAAATTATACTGACATAGAAGAATGTTATGATAAAGAAAAAAAATTGGTTGGAATTTTAATAAAATCTTCTTGTAAAGGTTACGGCGGAGATATTGAATATATTGTGGCTATTACAACAGAAAGTGTCCCTAAAATTGTTAATCTAAAAATTTTGTCTCATAGAGAAACTCCGGGATTGGGTGCAAATGTTCAAAAAGATAAGTTTTTAACTCAGTTTAAGTTAAAAAGTGTAAATGATATATTTCTAAAAAAAGACAACATCAATGGAAAAATTGATTCTATAAGTGGTGCGACGATAACCTCGCGTGCTGTAACAAATTCAGTAAGAGAATTGTTAAGTAAAAATGAGTTAGAGGAATATTTAAAAAATAAAATAAAAGAAAGTTATATACAAACCGTTCCTTTAGGAAAAACACAACAAAAAGGTTCCAAACCAAAAATAGAAATAATTGAACAACAAAATGTTTTTATTTCAACACAACCCTCAATTCTACAGGAAGAAAAACAATAAAAGATGAAAAAAATATTACAAATATTTTTTAACGGTTTAATTAAAGAAAACCCGGTGTTAATAATGATGATAGGTCTGTGTCCGTTTCTTGCATGTTCAACTACTGCAGGCGATGCTATTGGTATGGGTGTTGCTGCAACTTTTGTGTTAACTTGTTCAAATATTATTATTTCTGTTTTTAGAAAATTTATTCCTCATAATATAAGAATTCCGGTGTTTATAGTAATTATTGCAACATTTACAACAATTGTTGATTATTTAATTAAAGCATATTTCCCTTCGTTATCAGAAAGTTTGGGTGTTTTTATACCATTGATTGTAGTAAATTGTATTATCTTAGCACGAGCTGAAGCTTTTGCGTCAAAAAATAATGTTTTGTATTCTTTAGTAGATGGTTTAGGTATGGGAGCAGGGTTTTTTGTAGCTATAGTTGTTTTAGGTATTATAAGACAAATTTTTGGTTCTGGGACAATTTTTAATTCAAAAGAATTTTTTCAAAATCCAGCAGTTATTATGATATTACCACCAGGAGGATTTTTAGCTGCTGGTGTAGTGATTACTTTAGTTAAATATATAGAGAATAAATTGAATAAACAACAAAAAATTATTAGTAATTTACCTTCTTTATGTGAAGGTTGTGTTTTGAAATCAAAATGTGTTGAAACATTAAATTTAGACGAGAAAAAGAAATAAATTTTTATGAAAAATACATCATTATTAGCAATTTTTGTATCGTCAGTTTTTGTAAATAATATTATTTTGATGAGGTTTATAGGACTTTGTTCATTTTTTGGTGTTTCAAATAAATTGTCTTCTTCTTTAGGTATGTCAGCAGCAGTGTTTTTTGTTATGACTTTAGCAACTGTTGTTTCTTGGTTTATATATAATTTGATACTTTTACCTTTAGGGTTGGTGTATCTTAAAATCATTGTTTTTATATTAGTAATAGCATCGTTGGTACAATTAGTTGAATTGTTTTTGAAAAAAAATATGCCTGGGTTGTTTAAAGCTTTAGGTATATATTTACCTTTAATTACTACAAATTGTGCAATTTTAGCAGTAGCATTTTTGATTGTTGATTATAAATTTAATTTTTTGCAATCAATAATTTTTTCTTCAGGGACAGCTTTAGGATATACTATTGCAATAATACTTTTTTCATCTATCAGAGAACGGCTTGAGTTAGCACCTTTACCTAACGCAGTTAAAGGTTATGGAATAGTTTTTATCACAGCAGCGTTGATGTCTTTATCTTTTATGGGATTAATTGGATTGTTCGGATTTTAGCTACTTTTCTTTCCAAGGATAAAGAAAAGTAGCCAAAAGAAACCTGTTAATTTTCTTTCTGAGGATAAAGAAAAGTAGCCAAAAAAAAACTTATGAAAGAAAATATTATAATACAATCGTTTTTAGTTATGGGATCAGTAAGTATTGTTATAGGTTTTTTGTTATCAGTTGCTGCAAAAAAGTTTAAAGTGATATCTGATCCTAAAAAAGACAAGATTTTGTCATCTTTGCCAGGAGCAAATTGTGGTGCTTGTGGATATGTTGGTTGTGAACAATATGCTGAAGCTATTGTTAATAGTAATGTTGAAATAAATTTGTGTAAACCAGGAGGTGAAGAAACAGTAAAAAAAATTGCAGAGATTATGAATAAAGAAATTACTGAATTGCAAAAAATGGTTGCAGTTGTTTTGTGTGCAGGAGGGAACAACGCTAAAGATGAGTTTGTATATAAAGGGTTAAAAAGTTGTGATTATGTATCAAAAATTTTTAATGGACAGAAAAAATGTAAATATGGATGTTTAGGGTTTGGAGATTGTGTAGAAGTGTGTCCTTTTGATGCAATTTTTATAAATGAATACGGAGTTGCAGAAGTTGATATTTTAAAATGTACAGGATGTGGGTTGTGTGTGAAAACCTGTCCACAAAAAATTATTAAACTTGTGCCTTGTAATTATCAAGTTCATATATTGTGTAGTTCAAAAGATAAAGGTAATATTGTAAGACAAATATGTTCTTTTGGATGTATTGGATGTGGGTTGTGTGTAAAAACTTGTCCAGTGAAAGATATTGTTTTAGAAAACAATCTTGCAGTGATGAAGTATAATAAATGTAATAATTGTGGATTATGTGCAGTGAAATGTCCTACGAAAAGTATTGTTTCTAAGATTCGACTAAATTTTGAAGAAAAATTTTCTTTTGTGAATATTGAAAAATAAAATTTAATATTATATTACCCACTTCAAATAGAAATATTTATATCAAAGGAGAGTAAATTCTATGGCAACTGTAAATTTAAAGATGTTATTAGAATCAGGAGTACATTTTGGCCATCCTACAAGAAAATGGAATCCTAAAATGAAACGCTACATTTTTGCTGCAAGGAATAAAATTCATATTTTAGATTTACAAAAAACTATGCATGAGTTAAGACGAGCATATAAGTTTGTGAAAGATTCTATAGCAGAAGGTAAAACAATACTTTTTGTTGGAACTAAACCACAAGCACAACAAACTATCAAACAAGAAGCGCAACGGTGCGGTGCTTTTTATGTAAACTATAAATGGTTAGGAGGAACACTTACTAATTTTGAAACTATTAGACAATCTGTACGAAATCTTGAACAATTGGAAGAAATGCAAAAACAAGGTATATTTGATCATCTGAAGAAAAAAGAGGCGACTTTAAAAATTAAAAAAATAACAAAACTGCAAACTATGTTAGAAGGAATAAGGAATATGACTTCTTTACCAGGGATAGTTTTTATTGTTGATACGGTTCAAGAACATAATGCTTTAAAAGAAGCAAGGAAGATGAAAATTCCTGTTGTTGCAGTTTGTGATACAGATGCAGATCCTGATTTGGTAGATTATCCAATTCCTGCAAATGATGATGCAATAAGGTCTGTGAAACTGATTTGTTCTATTATAGCAGATGCTGTAATTGAAGGGAAACGACAATATAAAGAATCTTTATCTGATACATCAAATGAAGAAATTCCTATTTCAGGACCTATAGATCAACAAGAGTTAGAACAAGAAATTGATTTATCTAAAGTAGAAAGTGAGGATAAGTAAGTTTATGAATACAAAAGTTAATGTTTCAGAATTAATACAGAAGTTAAGATCGATCTCAGGTGCAGGAATACTTGATTGTAAAAAAGCCTTAGAAGAAACAAATTATGATCTTGAAAAAGCGTTGATATTATTAAGAGAACGTGGTGCAACAAAAGCGTTGTCTAAGACATCGCGTGTTGCAAAAAATGGTATGATTTCCTCTTACATTCATTCAGGTGATAAAATAGGTGTATTATTGGAACTTAATTGTGAGACAGATTTTGTTGCAAGGACAGATGAGTTTAGAAATTTAGCAAAAGAATTATGTCTACAAATAGCAGCTGCAAGTCCTAAATGGGTCAAAAAAGAAGATGTCCCTGAAGAAGTTATTAAACAAGAAAAAGATATTTATAAAAAACAACTTATGCAAGATGAAAAGAATAAAAATAAGCCAGAAAATGTTATAGATAAAATTGTCGAAGGAAGAATTGAAAAATTTTACGAAGAAACATGTCTTTTAGAACAACCATATATTCGTGATCCTCAAGGAAAACAAAGGGTTAAAGATATAATTTTACAGACTATTTCTAAAACAGGAGAAAATATAACAGTTAAAAGGTTTGTAAGATTTGTTTTAGGTGAAGAATAGTTATTATAAAAAGTTGTTTTTAAACGATTAAAGATGGTAATAAACTTTTTTTATTTTTTTCTCTTCATTTTAAGCTTATCTATAAAATCTTTCTTTGATTATAAATCTTTCTATAATTTTTTTAAAAACGAGGAAAAATTTTATGTATAAAAGAGTTGTATTAAAAATTTCAGGAGAAAGTATAGGTAGAAAACCAGATAATGTAGGACTCTCAGAAGATTCATTAAAAGAAGTTGCTAAAGAAATTAAGTCAGCAATTGAAGATACAAGTGTACAACTTGCGATAGTTATAGGTGCAGGAAATATCTTGCGTGGTAAAGATGTGAGTTTTATAGAAAGAACCACTGCAGATTATATGGGTATGTTAGCAACGGTTATAAATGCTATGGCGTTGCAGTCAGCGTTAGAATCTGTGGGGTTAGTAACCCGTGTGATGTCTGCTATAGAGATGCCAAGAATTGCTGAGACATATATCAGAAGAAGAGCTATAAGACATCTTGAAAAAGGTAGGATTGTAATTTTTGCTGCTGGGACAGGAAATCCATATTTTACTACAGATACAACTGCTGTATTAAGAGCGATAGAAATTCATGCTGATATTTTGCTTAAAGCGACACAAGTTGATGGTGTATATAGTGAAGATCCTAAGAAAGATCCAAAAGCAAAAAAGTATAAAACTTTAACTTTTATAGAAGCGATAAATAGAAGATTAAAAATTATGGATACAACAGCTTTCTCTTTGTGTATGGATAATAATTTGCCAGTAAAAATTTTTAGTTTGTACAAAAAAGGTAATTTGTTAAAAGCTCTACGAGGTGAAGAAGTTGGTACTTTGATTGAAAAATAATTTTTTATCCAATCTATTGATGGAAAGTGAAAGGTTTGTGTATTTTATACTTTGTCCTCTTTACTAAAAGAAAAAAACAATTATTTTTTCTCTCCTATAGAGGACAAAAGAAAGAAAAATGTGTTTTGAAATATTTATCAATTATGATTTAATAGAAGAAAAATTTCTAAAAAAGTCAAAATAACTTTTATTTAAAGGAGGATCTTATGATCACTAAAGAATTGTTTACAAAAACAGAAGAATTGATGAAAAAAACATTAGAAAAATGTAAAACAGAACTGCTTACTATAAGAACTGGTAGAGCTTCTGTGAGTTTGGTAGAGAATATTGAAGTTGAATGTTATAATAGTAAGATGAAATTAAACCAAGTCGGAAATATTAATATTGTTGAAGGTAGAATTATAGAAATTCGTCCCTGGGATAGTAGTATTATAGTGAATATAGAAAAAGCAATATTAAATTCGTCATTAGGACTTACACCGATTAATGA
>JBKBRH010000008.1:0-20155 GCA_046292225.1 Endomicrobiia bacterium | reverse complement strand
TCACAGCGATTGTAATTTCTATATTTGGAATTATTTCAATACCTGAAAAATATAAAGATGCAGACACCCCCGATAAGCTCTATGGCTGGGAAATTGCTGCTAGAGAATTACATACATTACTACAAACATATCCAGAAAGTATCATACTAACACACAAATATTATTCTGCAGGACAAATGAGGTTCGCTTTAGCAAAATATTATAAGAAAGATATACCAAAAATTTACTGTCTTGATCTTGATTTCAACCAATACGATTTTTGGTATAAAGATCTTCACAAGTATACTAATGAAGATGCAATATTTTTTACAGAAGGAAGATTTAAAGAAGAAGATATATTAAAAAATTATCCTTTTGATGAAGTTAGAATTATATCTATTGTAAATTTTAGAAAAACTGTGAAATGGCCGCAAAGAAAATTTAAATTTTATCTCTTAAAAAATTTTAATTATGAAAAAGCAAAAAAATTAGGATTTGTTCAACAAAAATACAATAATTTCTCTAATGTAGTAGAATATTTTAGAACCTATGATAAAACAATTTTTCTCAAAATAAATAAAAATAAAATTTATAATAACAAAATTTTTAGAATTTTAAGTTATTTGATAACAAATTTAGGCAACGGGCTAATTCTTGTACCTTTGATAGCCATAATTCTTGTTTTTATTGATAAAGAAAAATTTTTATACAACCTAATAATGTTTATTTTAATAATAACTTTTGGTGGTATTTTAATACAAATATTAAAATTTTTATTTGACAAACCACGACCATTAAAATTGTTTTCTGATATTTTACAGCAACCAATAAATGTAATAGGAGAACAATTAAGAGAGTTTGGTTTCCCTTCAGGACATACTTTTTTAGCATTTTCAACTGCAACTTTTTTATCTGATAGAATTAAGAAAAAAACTATAAATATTGTAGTATTTATATTAGCAATAATGGTAGGTATCAGCAGAGTTTTAGTAGGTGCACATTTTGTAAGTGATATTATAGGTGGTTCAATTGTGGGAATAATTTTTACAATAGCAATTCTTAAGATAGAAAAAGAATTAAAATAAATTTAAAAGAGAGTAGATTTTTATTAAGTTTAGGAGGAGAGAAATGAGAAAAATAAAGTTTTTCATAATAATATTTACTGTGATATTATTTTCTTACCATATTATAAATTCTGTTGAACATATTGTTGTAAAAGGAGATTGTTTATGGAACATTGCAAAATTTTATTATAAAAATCCATTTTTGTGGAAAAAAATTTATGAATCTAACAAGGAACAAATTTCTAATCCTGATCTAATTTATCCTGGGCAAAAATTCTTTATACCAGACTTTAAAGAAACAGCAAAAGAAGATGAATCACAAACAGAAATTCCCGGAATTGACACAACTCAAAAAGATACAATACAAACAGAAAAAAAAGAATCAATTTCATTACAAGCACAAAACATAACGGAGAAAATCGAAAATGATATAGCAGATGAATTACAAATACAACAACAAAAAAAAATTGAAAAACAAGAATTTATAATAGAAGAAAATATAAAATTTACAGAAGAATATAAATCTGGAGAAGTAACAAAAACTTTTCCTAAAAAAATAAAATATGACAAATCAAAAATTAGCGGTGTCATAAAAAATGCAAAAGAAAAAAAATTCGTCTATGTTGATTTTGATACTATTTATTGTGAAATTAAAAACAATGATATCCTTAAAAAAGATGATATTTTAGGTATATATCATCTAGGTCCTTCCGAATACAATACATCTTTAATGAATGTACCTGAAGATGAATTAAACTTAGTTGGTATAATAAAAATTAAGGAAATAGATGAAAAAAATTCTATGTTCACAGGAGAAATCTTAAGATGTTATTCTCCTATAGTAGTTGGTGATTTAGTTCTTGATATAAAATAATAATTATGAAAAAAATTATCACATTAACCTTAATATTTTCGTTATTAATAGCTCTATTCTACAAATATATTTATTCTAAAGGTAAACTTAATAATTTTTTAGAAAAATATCCAAAATCAAAATATGCACAATTTATAGAATATATGTTAGGAGAAATTTGTTTTTTATTAAATAAAAATGATAGCGCTATGTTTAGGTTTAACCGTGTAATTGAAAAATATGAAATAAAAAATTATAAGTTAAATTCATATTATAAAATTGCTCAAATATACGAGCAAAAACAAGAAATGACTTCTGCTTTAAAAATTTATAAAGAAATTGCTGAAAAATATCCGCAAGAGTATATAGGAGAAATTTCTAAAAAAAGATATGAATATTTAACTTTAATAGGTTATAAAATTACTGATTAACATATAATTTAAAAATTTATGAAAAATTATAACGAAATAAAATCGTTAATTATTTTAAACAGTATTCCGTTGTTAGGTCCTATAAGAATTAGAAATTTGATAAATCATTTTGGTAATGCAGAAAATGTTTTAACAGCTTCTATAGAAGAACTAAGTAGTGTAGAGGGAATAAATATAAATATTGCAAATAATATAAAAAAATTTAAAAATAAAATTAATCCTGAAGAAGAAATTGAAAAAATAGAAAAAGAAAATATCAAATTGTTAACTTATTTGGACCAAGATTATCCTTCCATGTTAAAATATCTACCAGATGCTCCTGTTTTACTATATATAAAAGGAAACATATTTAAAGAAGATATGTTATCGGTTGCTGTAGTTGGTACAAGAAAACCTACTTCTTATGGAAGATTAGTTGTAGAACATCTAATTAAAGGGTTGGCAAAATATAATCTTACAATAATAAGTGGTCTTGCTTACGGAATAGACACTCTTGCACATGAATTTGCTATAAAAAATAATTTAAGAACAATAGCTGTTTTAGGCAATGGGTTAGGAATTTATTATCCTGCTGCAAATAAAAAGTTACAACAAAAAATACCGTCATATGGAGCGTTAGTTTCAGAATTTCCATACAATTTTACTCCTACAAAAACTTCTTTTCCGCAAAGAAATAGGATTATAGCAGCATTATCATTAGGTACTGTTGTTGTTGAAGCTGACTTACAAAGTGGTGCTATTATTACTGCAAAGTTTGCTTTAGATTTAGGAAAAGATGTTTTTGCTGTTCCGGGAAGTATTTTTTCTAACCAAAGCAGAGGAACAAATTATTTAATAAAAACAGGAGCAAAAATAGTAACTTCTGCTGAAGATATAATAGAAGAAATTCAACAACTTAAAGGAGTTATAGAAGATAAAATTATCAACACAAAATCTAAAAAAGAAATTAATTATATTGAAAATCTTGACTTATCTGAAGAAAGTAGTTATATATTAAATATCATAAAATCAGAACCAGCGGGAATACATATAGATAAGCTACAAACACTTGCCAACATTGATATTACAAAATTAATGAATATTTTATTTGAGCTTGAAATAAAATCGAAAATTAAAGAACTTCCAGGAAAAATTTATATAAGTGTAAACAACTAAAAATGAATTTAATAATAGTAGAATCGCCAACTAAAGAAAAAACTATAACTAAATTTTTAGATGAGAAAGAATATATTGTAGAAAGTTCTTATGGACATATTCGTGATTTGCCTATAAATTCTTTAGGAATAGATGAAAAAAATAATTTTAAGCCTTATTATGTAATAATTCCTAGAGCTAAAAAAATAATTTCTAAACTTAAAAAAATTGTCCAAAAAGTAAAAAATATATATTTAGCCACAGATTATGACAGAGAAGGTGAAGCTATTGCATGGCATATTACAAAAGTTTTAGGCTTAAACGAAAAAGATGTTAAACGAATAACTTTTCATGAAATAACAAAACCTGCAATTTTAGAAGCATTAAAAAATCCAAGAAGTATCGATATAAATTTAGTTAACTCACAACAAGCAAGAAGAGTTATAGATAGATTAGTAGGATATAAAATTTCTCCATTATTATGGAAAAAAATAGCTAATAAACTTTCAGCTGGAAGGGTGCAATCTGCTGCTTTAAAATTTATATATGATAGAGAATCTGAAATAGAAAAGTTTGTTCCACAGGAATATTGGACTATAGAATGTGAATTTGTTAAACAGGAAAATGAAACTAACATAATAAAATCAAGATTAAAATTTATCAACAATAAAAAAATTGATAAATTAGATATAAAAACTCAACAAGAAGCAATTAAAATTGTAGAAGAAATCAGAAAAAATAAAGTTGGAAAGATTTTTGAGATTAAAATAGAAGAAAAATCAAAACCGCCATTAGAACCTTTTATAACATCTACTTTACAACAAGAAGCATCTAAGAAATTATATTTTTCTCCGTCAAAAACAATGAGTGTTGCACAAAGTTTATATGAAGGTGTAGATTTAGGAAATAATGAACGTGCCGGTTTAATTACATATATGAGAACAGATTCTACTTATGTATCTTCATATGCAATAGATGAATTAAGAAAATTTTTATCTGAAAAATATCCACAGTATCTCAATGAACAAATAAGGAAATTTAAAACAAAAGTTAAAAATGCACAAGAAGCACATGAAGCAATAAGACCAACAAGTGTATATCGAATACCAGAAGAAATAAAACAATATCTTTCTGATGACCAGTATAAACTTTATAAACTTATCTGGCAACGGTTTGTTGCAACACAAATGAAAGATATGAAATATCAAAGTATTAACATAAAAATTGCAGTTGAAGAAGAAAAATATATATTTGAAAGTGAAACCAAAAACATAATTTTTGATGGCTACACTGTAATTTATCCTGAAGAACAACAAAATGAAGAAACCAATAATTTTTTTATTGATTTGAAATTAAATGATATTTTAAAAATACAAAACTGTTATGAAAAACAACATTTTACTGAACCGCCACCAAGATATACTGAAGCATCGTTGATTAAAGAATTAGAAAAAAATGGTATAGGAAGACCATCAACCTATGCTACCATAGTAGATACATTAAAACAGCGTGGATATGTAACTTTAAAAAGTAGAAAGTTTTATATTACACCTTTAGGTAAACAAGTAACTGAATTGTTAATAAAATTTTTTCCAGAAATTATTGATAAAACTTATACTGCTAAAATTGAAAAATTATTAGATAAAATTTCACAAGGGAAAGAAAACTGGACAAAAGTAGTATCTATGTGTTACGAACCTTTAAGCAGAGAATTAGCAGTTGCATTTAGAGAAATTCAGCCTAAAAATGAAATCGTAGAAGGCCAAAAATGTAAACTTTGTGGCAGCAATATGATAATAAGAAACAGTAAATATGGAAAATTTCTTTCTTGTGAAAAATTTCCTAAATGTAAATATAAAATAAATTATGAAGAAAACAAATCTGAAACAAAAAATACAACCAGAAAATCTTTCTGATGAATATAAAATACTTTTAACAAAATTTAAAACATATTTGATTGCAGAAAAAAATCTTGCAGAAAACACAATCGTTTCATATATAAATGATTTAGAAGAATTTCTGTTGTTTATTTATAACAACTTAAAAATCAAAAATATAGAACAAGTTAATAAAATAACTATTCGAAGTTTTATCGCTGAATTACAAAAGTTAAATTATAAAAGAAATTCAATTTCAAGAAAAGTTAATGCATTGAAAGTTTTTTTTAAATTTCTTGCTATTAAGAAATATATTCATCAGAATCTGATATTATATATAAACAATGTTAAAAAAGAAAAAACTTTACCAAATTTTCTAACAAAAAATGAAATAAAAAAATTATTATCTTTAATAGAACCAAAAGATTTTTTAAGTTCAAGAAACAGGGCAATATTAGAACTACTATATTCTTCTGGATTAAGAATCTCAGAATTGTCACAATTAACAGAAAATGATATTGATCTTTATGAAGGATTAGTATATATCACCAAAGGTAAAGGTAATAAAGAAAGAGTTGTTCCTGTAGGAGAAATTGCTTTAAAATTTATAAAAGAATATCTAAACTTTAAATATAAAATAGGTTTTACAAACAAAACTTTGTTTTTAAATAAATTTGGGAAACCCTTAAGTATTCGAGGGATAAGAAAAATCATTTCTTTGTGGGTTAAAAAAGCATCTATACATAAGAAAGTTACACCTCATACTTTCAGACATACTTTTGCTACACATTTGTTAGAAGCAGGTTGTGACTTAAGAAGCATACAAGAAATGTTAGGACATAAAAGTTTATCTACAACAAATATTTATACACATCTTACTTTAGAACGATTGAAAAAAGTTTATGAAGAAGTTCACCCAAGAAGATGATAAAATAAAAATTTTAAAATATAAATCAACAATAAAAGAAAAACATCTATATTTATGTCTACTTATTATTGTCAATAAAGTAAATAAAAATATTTTAAAATTATCTTCAATAGTATCACTTAATCCTTCTGTTTTTGAAATAAATATTAAAGATGAATTTAACAAAGTTGAAAAAAATATATATAGATTCAAACTTGAAGATGGATTTTTGTCAGAAATTTCTAAGAATATTTATTTAAATCTTTATAAAATGGAAGAAGAAATAGTAAACATCATAGAAAATGAACAAATAGATGTATTACTTAACATCTTAAAAAAAATTTTTAATTTAGAAGAAAATAGTAAAATAAAATTTGACTACGACATAGAAAAATATAAATATGCAACTTATGAGAAATTAAAAGAAACTAATTTAAATTTGACTAAATTTGACAACACCATAACTTTTTCAAACAACAATTTTTTTATCAAAACAAAACCAGTAATAAACAAAGATAAGGGTATATCTATTGAAAAACTAAAACCTAAAACAGAAATATTATGCAGGTTAGCAGATGATCGAGAAGTTGTCAAATATATAATGAAAATTTTTTTTTCTGAAAATAAAAAAGAATTTTATGTAAAAGTTACAGATATATTACAAAAAAATAAAGAGTATTATGAAATAATCTGTAATATTACTCCTGTTATATTTACAAAGTTTATTCTAAGAAATAACCAAAAAGTTATTATAAGAAAATAAAATATTATGGATGAGAAAAATTTAGAATTTGATACAGATAACGATTTAGATAAACAAATTTCTTCTGCAGAAAGAGAAATTGCTAATAATACTATTGCAATGTTAAGAAAAAAAATTGCGTCTCAAAAGGAACAGTTTAACAAAATTTATGATTTGAAACAAAAAGAAATAGAATCTTTACAACAAAAATTGAAAGAAACAGAAGAAATGTTAAAACAAACACAGGCAATACTTGAACAATCAAAACAATTAGAATTAGAAAATCTTAAAAAAACAACAGAAGAATTACAAAAACAAAAAGAAAAAGAAATTGAAAAATGGCAAAAAATAGAAGAAGAAATTAAAAAATTCAAAGAGATATCGTTATCTTCAGAATTAAGGTTAAAAGAAGAATTGAGAAAATATCAAGAGTTAAAACAACTACATGAAGAAAAAGTTAAAGAGTGGGAAAACAAATTTTTCCAAAAAGAATTAGAAATACAACAATATAAGGAAATAATTGCAAAAAAAGATGAAGAGATACTACAGATTAACAATAAAAATAGCGAAACTGTAAATAATTTAAATAAAGAAATAGAAATATTAAAAACTCAGCTTGTAGAACAGAAAAATGATTATGAAACTAAACTTGCTGAAACAGAAGATACAATCGAAAAATTACAATCTGCTTTAAATCAAACTGTGTTACAACTACAACAATATAAGTTTGAAGTAGAAAAGTTAAAAGAAGATCTACAACAAAAAATTTTGCAAATAGAACAATTAGAAATAAATTCAAAGCATATAAAAGAAGAAGCAGAAATTAAATATCAACAATATGAACAACAAATTGAAAAACAAAACAAAGAGTTTTCTGAAAAGATTAGCGAAATAGAAATAGAAAAAAAACAGTTAAAAGAGCATTATGAAAAAGAAATTGCTAAATTGAAATATATAATATCTGAAACAGACAACAAATACCAATCTTTGATACAGTCATATAAAAATTTAGAACAACAAATTAGTGAAAAAAAACAAATTATCGCTGAACTGAATAACAAAATTTCTAGTTTTGAAGCTATAAAGCTTCAAGAATTTCAACAATTAAACGAAAAACTTTCTCAAATATATCAAGAAAATGAGAGATTAACACTATTGTTTAATCAAAAACAGCATGAACATGACGAAGAACATAAACTGAGAGTTATACTTGAACAAAAAGTAGAACAATTAGAAGAAGAAAAAAATAATTTAATCAACCAACTAAATTTAGAAATTGAAAATTGGAAAAAAACATTAGAAACAGAGATTAATCGCAATGAACAAAGAATTAACACATTAGTTGAAAAATATGAAAATCTTATATTGGCAAGAAATCAAGAAATTGAAAAACTTCAACAAGAATTAATAACAAAAGAAAATGAATTTGAAGAATTAAAACACCTTTATTTAGAAACAAAAGAACAAAATACAAAATTAAAAAATGAATTAGATATAGTAACAAAGAAGTTTGAAGAAACTAATGCATTGTTACAAACAGAACACGACAAATTTTCTGAAATTTTGGCAAAAGAACGTATGAACTGGGAAGAACGAGTAAAAGGGTATGTAAATGAAATAGAAAATATTAAAAAAGAATATGAAGAAAAAATTTATAACTTAAAAAAAACAATCGATGAAACATTAGCAAGACTACAACAATACGATGTTGAGTATAAAAAGATAGAAAGTATAAATAACGAGTTAAATTACAAATTACAAATTTTACAAAATGAAAACAATGAATTGTATAATAAATTACAAACAAAAGAAAATGAGTTTAATAATAAACTTTCAAATACAAAAGAATATTATGAAAATTTGATAAAAGAAATGAACTTAAATATAGAAAACCTAAGGAAAGAACTTGCAGAACTGCAAATTGAAAAAAATCAGCAAATATCTTCTCTTGTTGAAGAATATAGTTCAAAAATTAAACAAATGGAAGATAATTTTAAATTAAATTATGAAAATTTTCAAAATGAAAAAACAGAACTAATCAAAAAAATTGAAATTTTAACTAATCAAATTTTAAACTTTCAAAATGAAAACGAAATATTAAAAAATATTAAAGTAGAACTTGAAAATAAAATTAAGTTGAACGAAGAGGAGAGTAAGAAAAAACTCGAACAAAAAGATAAAGAAATAGAATCTTTAAACTTATATATAGACGAAGAAAGGAAAAAGAAATTTATAGAAATTTCACAAATAATATCTAAAAATGAACAACAACTTAATGAATTAAGAAAAACACTTATTGTAGAAAGAAATAACTATGAAACGAAAATAAAAGAACTACTAGAAAATGAAAAACAGTTAAGACAACAGCATGAAAATCAAATAAAAAACTTATATCAAGAAATTAATATGTTAAAAGAAACAATATTAAAATTACAACAATATAAAGAATCTTTAGAACAAAAAATAAAACTTCTTCAAGAACAAATCTCTCAACAAAAAGACCAATCTTTGTAAAAAAATGATACTAAAACAAAATTCTTCAAAAATATTTTTAATAGACGGCAATGCTTATATCCATAGAGCATATCATGCATTGCCACCACTGACTACATTTTCTGGCTTACCTATTAATGCAGTTTATGGGTTTATAAGGATGTTGTTTAAAATACTAAAAAATTTTAAACCAGAATATTTATGTATATGTTTTGATTCTTCAAAACCTACTTTTAGACACCAAATATATAAAGAATATAAATCAACAAGGAAAGAATTAGAAGAAAATTTAAAAATCCAATTCCCATTAGTACACAATTTTGTAAAAGAAAGCAATATTCCTTATTTGATTATAGATGGATATGAAGCAGACGATATCATATGTTCGTTAGCAAAAAAATTTGAGGAAAAATATAAGATAGTAATAATAAGTGGTGATAAAGATATTTTACAACTTGTTAACAAAAATATAATTGTCTATAACGAACTTAAAGATATTTGGTATGACGAAGAGAAAGTTAAACAAAAATATGGTGTTATTCCAAAATTATTAGTTGATTATTTTGTATTAATTGGAGACAAAACAGATAATATTCCTGGTGTAGAAGGTGTTGGACCTAAAACAGCATCCATGCTAATAAACAAATATGGAAATATTGAAGAAATAATTAGAAATATTGAAAAAATAGAATTTAATAAAAAAGATAAAATTTTGTCTGCAAAAGAAGATCTATATAAAAATAAAGAGTTGTTAAAATTAGTTTCTGACATAGATTATCTAAAAAATTTTGAAATAGAAGAAATTAAACTTTATTCATTAAATTTTGAAAATATTAAAAATTTTCTTACAAAATATGATATGAAATCGATACTCAAAGAATTAGAAAATTTAAATTTCTACTCACAACATAAACCATTAGTGGAAACAAGCAATCTTCTTGAAAACAAACAACTAAATCTTTTCACTATAAACTATAATGAAAAAAATAAAAAACTAACAGATGAAAAAACTGTATACATCAACTCATATAAAAGTTTACAAGAAGTTACAACTTTTCTAAATAATGCAAAAAATCTATTTTTTTCTTTATTAATTAAAAATAAAATCGCTAAAGAAAAACAAATAATTGGATTGATAGGTATAATAACTACAGACAAAAATGAAAAAATAAAATTTTATTTTCCAAAAATAATTCATAAAACCTTATCTGGAAAAACATTGTCTACTTTAGAAGATAATTCAAAATTCATACATTTAATACAAACAATTTTTTCATTAAAAACAAATATTGTAACTTATGATTTAAAAACACAATTATCTCTATTGTCAGATTTAGAACAAAAATTTTTAGACTATCATAATAGTAATATTTTTGATTTATTGATTATTAGTTATTTATTAAATCCAAACAAAAAAATATCTTCTTTGCAAGAAATTTTTAATATTTATATGCCAGGTTCTGATGTGTCTAATTTTATCTTGCCAGCAGAAATAGACATAAACAACTTCCCTTTAGAAAAAATAACCGATAGAATCTTTGATACTTTGAAATTGACAGAGATGCTTTTTGAAAATTATATATATAAAGATTTCATTGAGTATGAACTTTTGAAAATTTATCAAGAAATAGAATTACCATTGATAAGTATATTAATCAAAATGGAAAAAAATGGTATTTTAGTTGATAAAGAATATATTAAAAAAATAAAAGTAGAGATAGAAAATGAACTCGAAGACACAAAAAAACAAATTAAAAATATGTCTGAGATAGAGATTAATTTAAACTCACCCAAACAACTTGCATTTTTGTTATTTGAAAAATTGAAATTACCACCAATTAAAAAGAAAAAAACAGGATATTCTACAGATGAAGAAGTTTTACTAAAGTTAAAAGATGTTCATCCTGTTATACAATTAATTTTAAAACATAGGGAATTAGAAAAATTAAAAAATACATATATTGAACCGTTAAGCAACTATATAAATCTAAAAACTTCAAGAATTCATACAACATTTAACCCTATAGGCACTGCTACAGGAAGATTATCTTCTGAAGAACCTAATTTACAAAATATTCCAGTAAAAACTGCTCTTGGTAAAAAAATTAGACAAATGTTTATTTCAGAAGAAGAATACACACTTGCTTCGTTTGACTATTCACAGATAGAACTACGTATCTTAGCACATTTCAGTAATGAAAAAAATTTAAGTTATGCATTTTTTAATAATAAAGATATACACAAATCTACTGCTTGCGAAGTTTTTGGTATTAAAGAAGAAGATGTAGATGACAATTTTCGTAGAATTGCAAAAATCATAAATTTTGGTATTATTTACGGAATTACACCACAAGGATTAGCTAAAGAATTAAATATTCCAATAGAAATTGCAGAAGAATATATAAAAAAATATTTTGAAAAATATCCAGAAGTTAAAAAATGGATTGAAGAAACTATAAAAACTGCAAAAACTAAAGGATATGTAAAAACATTATTTGGTAGAATCCGTCCTATACCTGAAATAAAATCTCCTAATAAACACTTAGCTACTTTTGGTGAACGTATTGCTATTAACACTCCTATTCAAGGAACCTCTGCTGATATTATTAAACTTGCTATGATAAAAATTGATGAATATATTAAAAAAGAAAACTTACAAAATAAGATTAGAATGTTATTACAAATTCATGATGAATTAATATTTGAAATACATAAAAGCATTTTAGAAAATTCTGTTAACAAAATAAAAAATATAATGGAAAACATAGTTAAACTCAATGTTCCGCTTGTGGTTGATGTAGAAATCTCTACCCGTTGGAAAGAAATATAAAAATTTATGAAACTGATAGGTCTTACAGGACACATTGCTACAGGAAAAACTACAGTTTTAAAAATTTTCAAAACTTTAGGATATCCTACTATAAGCTGTGACGAAATCTATCATAAAATGTTAAAGACAAATAACAAATTAAAAAAACAACTAATTTCTGCCTTTGGAAAAGATATATTATATCAAGGTAAAATTTCAACAAAAAAGCTTGCAGGAGCACTAAACTGTTCAATTAATAAATTAAAAATTTTAGAAAAAATTACTCATCCGATAATTCTTAACGAAACTTTTAAAAAAATTAAACAAATAAAATATAAAAATCATAAGTTCTGTATTGTTGATATTCCCTTGTTGTTTGAAAAAAATCTAAAAGAGAAATTTGACTATGTTATTGTAGTATATTGTTCTAAACAAAGACAGATTAAAAGGTTAAAAAAACGTAGAATTAATAATAGCCTTTTAAAAATATTGTTAAACAATCAAATACCATTAAGGAAAAAGATTAAAATGGCTGATTTTGTGATATATAATGATTTTGATAAAAAACAAAAATTGAAAAAAGAAGTAATAAAAATTATAAATTTTTTAAATAAGCTTGAAAATTAAATTTTTAATTTGTAGTATTTAATTATGTTAACCACACTGGTGGGGGAAATACAGGTGAGATTCCTGTTGCTGCCCACGCAACGGTAATGTCCCGGTAAAACCGGGAACAAGCCCGGTCTATCACCAGTGATAGGAAGTACCTACGTTGGGTAGGGAAAAAAGGAAATGCTTTCCTTTTTTTTTCACTACCTAAATAGGACTTCCTATCAGTTAAATAATTTTAAACAAATGAAAAAATCTCTTGCTTTTCTTATATTACTTAATTTATTCTTAAACAACTTAATTTTATCTCAACAAAAAATTGTTTCATTAACTCCATCTATTACTGAAAGTTTATATTTGTTAGGTGAACAAAAAAGTGTGTTAGGAATTACAACTTTTTGTAAAAAATATTCAAAAAATCAAAAAGTTGTAGGAACTTATTTAGATCCAAATATTGAAGAAATTATAAAAATTAACCCAGATTTTGTTTTTATTTCAAAAGAAGGTGCAAAAAAAGAAATAGTAGAAAAATTAAAAAAGTTCAACATAACCACAATTGTGTTTGAACCAGCAAATAATTATCAGGAAATTAAACTTCAATTTTTAGAAATAGCAAAGTTTGTCAAAAAAGAAGAATTAGCAAAAAATATAATCAAAGAATATGAAGAAAAACTGAAAAAATTAAAAATACATTCAAATAAAAAATCTGTTATTTGTATAATAAGTTTGCAACCTTTGATTGTTGCATCAGAGAATAGCTATATTGGAGATATAATAAATTCTTCTGGAGGTATAAACCTCATAAAATCTAAATTAAAATATCCGCAGATAAATTTTGAAGAAATTATAAAACTTAATCCTGAGGTAATAATACTTACTGATATGGGAATTACTAAACACGAAATTAAAAGTTTTTTAAAAAATTTTGAAACTATTACTGCTGTTAAAAAAAATAAGGTTTATTTTTTAGAATCAGATTTATTATGCCAACCTAATATAAAAAATTATTATTACTCTGTTAAAAAAATTAACGAAATTATAAAAAATTAGTTTATTATGAAGAAAAAAATTTTTTACTTTTTACTAATACTTATTTTTATATCTAACACAATTTTTTCTCTATTTTATAACTTGAATGCAAAACAATTAATTAATTCTATAAAAAACAAAAACTATAGCTCATCTGAATACAAAATTTTTACCCAAATAAGAATACCAAGGACTGTTGCTACATATTTTATTGGTGCAGGATTGTCTATTGTAGGATGCGTACTACAAAGTATATTTCTTAACCCTTTGTGTGAAGGATATACTTTAGGAATTTCTTCTTCTGCTGGTTTGGGTGTTATATTAGGAACTATTTTAAATTTGCCATTTACAAAATTTTTTAATTCGTTATTAGGAATAACTATTTCTTTAGTTGTAATTTATTTATTAATTTTAATTTCTAAAAAAACAATAGATATTAGTTTTGTATTAACAGGAATTGTAGTAAATTTTTTATTTTCAAGTATAACAATTTTGCTAACATTATTTTTTGATCCATACAAAATAAATTATGTGCTTTTATGGTTATTAGGCAGTTTTTCATATTTAGATTCTAATTATTTTTATTTCTTATGTTTCATGATTATTTTTGGAATAGTAATCATATTAGTTTATTCTTCCAATATGGATATTGTTGTTTTAGGAAAAGAAAAATCAAATTCTTTAGGTGTGGATGAACAAAAAACAAAAAATGTTTTAATAATAATTTCTGTAGCTATAACTGCTATTTGTGTTTCATTAACAGGAGTAATATCTTTTGTTGGTATTATTATACCAAATGCAGTAAAAATATTCACTGGAATAAAACATAAAAGTTGGTTCATATGGTCAGCTGTTAGTGGAGGAATTTTTATATCTCTATGTGACAATTTGGCAAGAAATTTGTTTTATCCTGTAGAAATTCCTATAAGTGTATTAACAGGAATAGTTGGTAGTTTATTTTTTATTTTATATCTTATTAAAGGAAATTTTTATGGAAATACTAAAAATTGAGAATTTATACAGCGGGTATAAAAATTTTATTGTTTTAAAAAATATAAATTTAAAAATTACCAAAGGAGAGTTTGTTGGACTTATAGGGCCAAACGCTTCAGGTAAATCAACTTTGTTTAAAACAATTGTAAGAATATTAAAAATACAAAACGGAAAAATATTTTTATACAATAAAGATATTAAAAAATATAAATTTAAAGATTTGGCAAAAATTGTTGCTTTCTCATCTAATATAACAGATTATTCTCTAAATTTCAAAGTTAAAGAATTTTTGCTTCTTGCAAGATATCCATGGGGTTTTTTGAATAACAATTTTGATTTTATATTATCAGAGTTTGAACTCACAGAACTTATATATAAAACTTTAAAAGAATTATCTTCTGGAGAATTACAAAGAGTACTTATAGCACAAGCTTTGTTGCAAACACCAGAATTGTTATTACTTGATGAACCAGTATCACATCTTGACATTGCACACCAGATTAAAATCTTAGATAAATTAAAAAAGTTTAATTTAGAAAATAAACTTACAATTTTAGCATCATTTCATGAACTTAATCTTGCTTCTGAATATTGTGATAGGTTGATTTTGTTATTTAATGGAGAGATAAAAAAACAAGGTTTACCATCAGAAGTTTTAGACTACAAAACAATTGAAGAAGTATACAATACAAAAGTAATAATAAAAGAAAATCCGATTTCTAAAAAACCTTATGTATTTCCTGTTCCAATAATGTGGAAAAATAATGACAAAAAAAATTAAAGGTTTAATACATATTTATACTGGCGATGGTAAAGGAAAAACTACTTCAGCAGTTGGAGCATTACTCCGTGCAACAGTACAGAAATTAAGATGTTGTTATATAAGTTTTTATAAAGATCCTTATAGGTATGGTTGTGGAGAAATAAAAATTCTTAAAAAACTAAAAATTAAAACATTAAATTTTGTTAAATATTGTCCATATTTTGACAAAAAAATTCAACTTGAGAAATTAAATAAAGAAATAAAAAATGCAATAATTTTTATTAAAACAAATATTTTTAAAAAAGGATATGATTTAGTTGTGTTAGATGAAATTTTAGTTTGTGTAAGAGAAAAAGTTTTAGATATAAATAAATTAATAGATTTAATAAAATCAAAACCTAAAAAATTAGAACTTATTCTTACAGGACAATCAAACAAAGAGATTGTTAAAAAACTAAAAAAATATGTTGATTATATAACTTTTATGAAAAATTTAAAACATCCTTATGATTCTGGTATAAAAGGTAGAAGAGGTATTGAGTATTAACACTATATTATGGAGGTTAAAATAATATGAAATTAAAAAACAGGTTATAAAAAAACCGGTGGTGTGAAGCACTTTTTGGAGGTCTGCTGTAATGAAAAATTTTTTACTTCACCCACCGGGTATTTCTTATATATATTATTCAACTTCTAACTTCAATATATAAAAAACTTGCAAAATTTAAACTAATATATTTTTAAAAGGAGGGAAACATGAAAAAAATAACAATTATTTTATTTTCTTTATTTTTATATTTAAACATTTATTCGTTAGAAAAACTAAAAGAAACTGAAATTGAATTAGTTGAAGAAATAAAAGAATCAGAAATATATATAACAACTGTAAAAAAAGGTGTATCTAAAAAAATTTCTTTAATACCTTTAAATGTTACTGTAATCACAAATGAAGATATACAAAAATCTAAAGCGAAAACTGTAGGAGAACTTTTGCGTTATCAAACAGGAATAATAGTAAGAGATCTTTACTACAGTAGTCCTTATGAAAATATAGACATAAGAGGTTTTGGAGAATCATCAGCACAAAATTGTGTAATTCTTTTAGATGGTAAAAGATTAAATAATATTGATATGTCAAATGTTGACATCAACATAATACCAATTTCTGCAATTGAAAAAATTGAAATTATCAAAGGTGGTATAAGTACACTTTATGGTGATGGAGCAGTTGGTGGTGTGGTTAATATTATAACAAAAAAATTGCCAGTTAAATCTACAGATTTAAATTTTTCATACAACTCTTTTGAAGCAAATGATGTTAATTTGAATATC
The DNA here is from genome assembly GCA_046292225.1 of Endomicrobiia bacterium. Lineage (GTDB taxonomy): Bacteria > Elusimicrobiota > Endomicrobiia > DTEH01 > DTEH01 > JANXDG01. The sequence continues at coordinate 3,140 of JBKBRH010000008.1, read as the reverse complement.
TCTGACTATACTGAAAAATTATTTTACAGAATTTCTTCATCATACAAAAATAACAGAGGATATAGAAAAAACAGTAATTTCAGTAGTTCAAACATTGATATTAACCTTTCTTTCCCAAAAGAAATTCTTAAAAATCTTGATACAAACATAAACTTTGGAGTTTATTCAAACAATATAAATTTCCCCGGAGGAATATTTCAAACTGACTGGGATGAAAATAAAATTGATAAAACTTATACTCCTGATGATAAAGGTAACAAATTTGATTATTATTTAAATACTTCTTTGAAAAATACTTTTGGCAAAATAGAATTAGAAACTTCAATACTTTATAAAAATTCTGATGTTAAAAACTCTTTTGTATCGTGGTGGCCTAACGGGTATTATGATAATAGAAAAAGTGAAATTTTAGGTGTTGAAGAAAAGTTATTTTCTAAGATAAAAGAAAATGGAGAATTGTTATTAGGTTTAGAATATTACTATAACTTCTATAAAATAATACCATTGACAAATACAGGCGAGCTTACCCCACAATCAGACGACCAAAAATATACAAGAAACTCGTTAGCATCATATTTAGATTTTTCATTCCCAGTTTTTTCTTTATTAACTTTAAACATCGGAGGAAGAGTTGAATATTTCACACAAAAGTTTTTTATTGAAAGTAGCAATTCAGAAGAGAATAAAGACGAAACATTAAATGGTGTTTATTTTGCAGCTAACATTCCTGTTAGTAAAAGATTAAATTTTTACACCAAACTTGGGAAGTCATATCGTATGCCAAAGGTGGATGAGTATTACTCATGGGGGCTCTATAATGAACAATTAAAACCACAAATAAGCGAAGATATTGATTTGGGTTTAAAATTTGATATCAAAAATTTAAATTTTAATATTTCAGTTTTTAATACAAAGATAGAAAAAGAGATTTATTACAACAATACAAGTTGGCTTAACGAAAACTATCCATCAACGACTTTACGCCAAGGAGTAGACACAAGTCTGAAATTAAATATAAAAGATATAGATATTAGTTTAGGGCATACATTTACTGATGCTAAATTTGAAAATGGTCCTTACAAGGATAAAAAAGTTCCTTTAGTGCCACAAAATAAATATAATTTTTCTGTTTCTTTTAATTTACCGTTTAAAATTAACATAAAATTAATAAACACAACTGTGGATGAAAGATATTTTGGTAGTGACTATTTACAAACAACAAATAAATTAAAAGGTTATTCTGTTACAGATATAAAAATTTCATATAATAATATTAACAATTTAGAACTATACTTATTAGCTAATAATATAACTAATGAGAAATATTCAGAAATTGCATATTTGGGATATTATTATCCTTCTGCTTTGAGAAATTTTGTTTTAGGTGTTAATCTTAAATTTTAAAAACAAACATCAAATTTTTATTGTGGCCTAGTATTTTTGTTAAATGCTAGGCCACATAATTTTCTAAAATTCTTGACTTTTAATATATAATTTGTTAAAACTTTTTTATGAAGATAACTTTAAAATCTGAAGAATTTTATCATTTGATTAACCATGGACCTTGTTGTCTTATAACTTCTGGTGATGAAAAAATAAAAAATGTAGCACCTATTGCATGGATAACACCTTTAAATGATGACCCACCTCTTGTAATAATTTGTGTTGCTTCTTCACATTATACAGCAGAACTTATCGACAAATACAAAGAATTCACAATAAATATTCCTCAAGTTGAATTGTTAGATGTTATAAAAATCACAGGAAAAATCTCAGGTAGAAAAAAGGATAAATTTAAATTAGCAAAAATTACTCCAGAAAAAGGAGTTAAAGTTAATTGTGTCCATATAAAAGAATGTATTGGTTTTATAGAAACAAAGGTTATAGACAAAAAAGAATATGATGGCGTAAATCTTTATATAGGTAAAGTTCTTCATTGTGAAATAGAAAAAGAGTTATATGACAAATACCTTATCACACATAAAGCAAAAACAGTTCACCATATAGCAAAAGATAAATTTTTTATTTCAGGAAAAGAAATTTAGTTTTTTTATAGTAAAAATTTAGTTTTTCCTTTCCTGTTGAAAAAAACAATCTTATTTAGTAATATTTAAATTTAAAATAATATTTTAATTTGAAGGGAGTAATATTATATGAAAAAATATTTTTTATTAACTCCGGGACCAACACCAGTACCTCCTGAAGTGGCTCAAGCAGAATCAAAACCTATACTTCATCATAGGACACAAGAATTTGGTAAAATTTTTGTTGAAGTTATTGAAGGAATGAAATATATCTTTCAAACCAAAAATGATGTTTTAATGGTTACAGGTTCAGGGACAGCTGCAATGGAATCTTCAGTGGTTAACTTGTTGTCTGCTGGTGATGAAGTAATAGTTGCATCTTGTGGTAATTTTGGTGATAGATGGGAAAAAATATGTCAAGCTTATCAACTAAAAGTGAACAAAATTTCAGCAGATTGGGGTAAAGCAATAAATCCTAAAGATATAGAAAATTTGCTTAAACAAAATAAAAATATAAAAGCTGTGTTTACAACACATACAGAAACATCAACTGGTATTGTAAACGATATTGAAACGATAGGAAAAATTGTAAAAGATACACAAGCAGTTTTAGTAGTAGACAGTGTTAGTGGTTTAGTAAGCCAAAAACTTCTGACTGACGAATGGTATGTAGATGTAGCAGTTACTGGTTCACAAAAAGGGTTGATGTGTCCACCAGGGTTAGCATTTGTATCTGTAAGTCAAAAAGCGTGGCAGTTAGTAGAAAAATCTACATTGCCAAAATTTTATTTAGATTTTAGAAAAATGAAAAAATCTATTGAAAACAAAGAAACACCTTTTACACCAGCAGTAAGTTTAGTTGTAGCAATACATAAAGCAATAGAAATGATAAAAGAAAAAACTTTAGAAAAAATTTGGCAAGAAACAGAAAAACTTGCTGTTGCAACAAGATCTGCAATAAAATCTATAGGGTTAAAAATTTTCTGTGATGAAACACATATTAGTAATGTTGTAACACCAATCTCTATGCCAGAAAATATTGACGGACAAAAAGTTGTAAAAACATTAAGAGAAGAATTTGGTATTTCTATTGCGGGAGGACAAGACAAACTTAGA
>JBKBRH010000007.1:6659-22428 GCA_046292225.1 Endomicrobiia bacterium | reverse complement strand
AGTGTGGTAGATAAAAACACTCCTGTTGATTTAAAAATTTCTTTAGGATTACCTCCACAAGATGTTATTCTTATGCCAGATTTTGTTAATAAAAATATTTCAGAAGTTAAATCCTTTGCTGAAAATTATGGTATAAAATTAAAATTAAATTATAGATTAGTAGACCCTCTCTTACAAGACGGAATAGTTATAGAACAAAAACCGTCTTATGATACGATACTTAATCCTCAAGACGAAATAGAAATTACTGTTTCAAAGACAACTGTTAAAGAAGGAAAATTAACAGAAGAGTATATAAAAAGTTATAATTTTGAATATGAACTACCTTTTGTTGGTAAATTGCCAAAAAATGTTAAAATAATACAGGTAAGTGATGAAGGCGAGTATGTTTTGTATAATAAAATTACAGATCCTAAAGAAAAAATCTTACTTTATGTTCCGCCGAGAAAAAATTCAAAATTGAGAATTTTTTTAGACGGAGTTTTGATAGATGAAAAATAGAAGTTTAAAAAAAGTTTTAAAGCCGTTGCCAAAAATTTCTGTTTCGATACTTAACAGCGATTTGGCGGATTTAAAAAATGTTGTGCATAAATTAGAATCTGCAGGAATAGAAGTTTTACATTTAGATATAATGGATGGACATTTTGTAGATAATTTAACTTTTGGTCCACAAGTTGTGAAATCTTTAAGAAAACACACAAGATGTTTTTTTGATGTCCATTTGATGATAGAAAATCCGCAAAAAACTATTAAAGAATATATTCATGCAGGTTCAGATCTTATTGTTTTCCATTATGAATCTTTAAATAAAAATGAGATTGAGAAATTAATTTTTGAAATTAAACAAAACAATATTTTTTGTGGGATTTCAATAAAACCAAAAACAGATGTAAAAAAAATTATAAATTATTTAAAATTTTTAGATTTAGTTTTAATAATGACTGTAGAACCAGGATTTGGTGGACAGAAAATTTTAGTTGATTGTATTAATAAAATTAAAATTTTAAATAAGTATCGAAGAGAAAATAATTTAGATTTTTTAATTTCTTCAGATGGAGGAATCAACGAAGAAAATATAAAAGAAATTATTTTGTTAGGTTGTGATCTACCAGTTGTAGGGAATGCAATTTTTAAACATAAAAATTTTGTTTCAAAAACAAAATATATTCTATCGTTGACAAAAAAATTTAAATATGATATATAAAATTTTAATATGAATCCAAAATTTGTTGAAGAATTAAAAAAATTAATAAAACTACAAAATTATGATAAAGAAATAAGAGAGTTAGAAGGAGAAATTGAATTAATTCCTGTAGAAATAGAAAATTATAATTCACAAATAAAACAACTTCAGCAAGATATCACTTCAAGCAAAGAAGGAATTAAAAATCTTCAACTAAAAGTAAAACAAAAAGAGTTGGATATCCAAACTATAGAACAGCAGATTAAAAAACACTCCCAAGAGTTAAATTCTGTAAAAACAAATGAACAATATCGTGCTTTGCTTCAAGAAATTGAAAGATTAAATCAACAAAAAGATACTTTAGAGACAGAAGTTTTGGAACTGATGACAAATATAGACGAAGTACAAAACGAATTAAATATAAAAAATAAACAGCATACACAAAAACAAAAAGAAATGGAACAAAAAATTGAAGAATTACAACAAAAACAGCAACTATTGCAACAAAAACTTCAAAGTGTAAAAACAGAACGAGAGAAATTTTCTTCTGAGATTGAGAAGAGATATCTTGAAATTTACGAGCATATAAATTCTAACAAAGAAGATGCTTTGTCTATAGTAAATATGATGGATAAAAGTTGTGGTAAATGTCATATGAAACTAACACAGCAGGAAATAAACGAAATTTCAAAATATGAAGAATTTGTTTTTTGTGAATCCTGTTCAAGGATATTATATATAACTAAAGATTTAGAAAATGTTTGATCCTTGAAACATAGAAGTGAATGTATCGCTCTGTTGGATGAAATTTATATCTAACAGAGAGGAAAGTCCGGTCTTCCCTTCTACAAGATTAGTCTTGTAGAAGAAAAATGCAGTCTGCGAGTTTGAGAATTTTAAAAAGAAAAAATATTTTTATTTCTCAAACGAAGTAGACCATCCCACAAATTTGTGGGATAGAGGTGCGAACAGAGACGTCCTGTTCCGTAAGGGATAGGATATTTCGCTCCATTTTAAATCCATGGGGCGGGATAAGTTGTAGAGATACATCTCGTAAAAATTACAAGATGTAGATCTACAAGTGAAACGGCTAAATCCTTGCAGGAAGCAAGACCAAATTTTGGTAGGTCGCAACAGATAAATGATACACTCTTACGAAAAATTAATTTTTTTCGTAGGAGACAGAAACCGGCTTACTTCTATGTTTCAAGTGGTTTTAGAAATTAGTAGTTGACAATTAAAAAAAATTTTTATAAAATTTTTAAAAAACATGTTTTTAGACATTTTTTCAAATAAAAGATGTGTAGGATTAGATATTGGATCAAAAAGTATTAAAATAGTATATCTTATCTATTGTAAAGAAAAAAAATATAAACTTAACACATATAAAATCTTACCATTACCTTTAGAAATAAGTTCTTCAGAAATGCCTCAGGAAACAAAAAATTCTATTATTGCACAGATTATTAAAGATTTTTTTTCAAAACATAAATCTTTACCTAAAAAAGTTGCAATTTCAGTTTCTGGACCATCAGTTGTTGTAAGATATATTAAACTTCCTATAATGACAAAAGAAGAACTTGAAAAATCAATTTCTATAGAAGTAGAACCTTTTATTCCTTTTCCTTTGTCAGATGTGTATTTAAGTTTTGACATTTTAGGAGAGGTTTTAGATGAAGGTGTAAAAAAGAACGAATTGGTAGTTGTTGCAGCAAAAAAAGATTTCATAGATTCAAAAATAAGTTTACTTAAAGGATGTAAACTCATGCCTGTGCACATTGATGTAGATGTTTTTGCTTTAGAAAATTTGATAAAATATAACTATAACATAGAAAACGAAATAGTGTGTGTTGTAAACATTGGTTGGAATATTACAAATGTTGGAATTATAGAAAATGGTATTACTAGGGTTTGTCGTGATTTACCAATTGGGTTAATTAGTATTGTGAACAACTTAAAAAAAACACAACAATTTGAAGAACAAACAATAATAGAATATTTAAAAAATGATGGGTTAATTATTACAGAAGAACAAAAAGAACAATATCTTCAAGAAGATAAAAAAACAGAACTTTTGTTTTCCAAAAATCTGATTTTGTCGTTAAAAGAATTTGTTTCAGAATTACATAAAGTTGTTGATTTTTATTATTTTCAAAAAGGAGAACAAAAACCGTTATCAAAAATATTTTTAAGCGGTGGCGGAAGTGTTATTAGAAACCTGGATCTGTATTTTTCTGACGAATTTAAGGTTGAAACAGAGATTGTTGACCCGTTTAGAAATATAGAAGTTTCAGAAGAGATACCTTTAGAAATTAAACAAATATTTGCTGTAGCAGTTGGCTTAGCAATGAGATAAAATAAGGATCATTAGAAAGTATGGTTAATATAAATCTATTACCGAAAGAAATATTAGAACAACAAAGATTACAAAATTTAATAAAGTTAACAATTTTTATTTCTGTCTTTACAACATGTGTGTTGGCAGTAATTTACATTTTAAGGTTGTCATATTTAAACACTCTAAATTTAAAATCTTCAAAATTAGAGATGGAAATTAGGAAATTAGAGCCGGTACTTAAAGAAGTAAAACAGTTAGAGTCAGTAAAAGCTACCTTGCAAGCAAGAAAAGATCTTGTAGAAAATCTTTTAAATAATGGATTACTTTATAGCAGGTTTATGTCAAGATTGTTGAAATTGTTACCAGAAAGAGTATGGTTTACAGAATTGTCAACAGAGACAGTTTTTACAAACGATAGAAGAATTAAAGAGTTAAAAGTGAGTTTAAACTGTAGTTGTTATGATAAGTTTTCTATAGCAGATTTTCTATCTAATTTAGAACAATCACAAAATTTTAAAAATGTCAGTTTAGGACCAATAGAGGTTGCGCAACAAGGTAAATATGAACTTAATAATTTTAAGTTAGAATTTATTTATTCTGAATAGTTATGAAAAAAGAACACCAAAATTTAATTGCTATAGGTATAGTAGCAGTTTTTCTTATATTTTTATACTTTAGATTTTTATTAATTCCTTTAAACAAAAAAATTGTTGAAACAGAAAAAAAGATTATAGAAAAATCGCAAGAATTAAAAAAAGCAAAAATTCTTGCTGAAAGTTTGCCATTTTTGCAACAGGAAACACAATTTCTACAAGTTGAGATTGAAGAACTTGAAAAAAGGGTTCCTAAAGAAACAAATATTCCTGAATTGTTGAAAATTATTTCTAAAGAATCGCAAGACTATAATATAAAAATTTTGCGGATAGATAAACAAAATATAATTTCTTTAGCAAAAGAATTTGACGAAGTTCCTTTTAAATTAAATTTTAAATGTAGTTATCATAATCTGGGACAATTTTTGACAAACCTTGCACAACAAAGACGGATATTTGCTACTTCAAATTTAAAACTTAGATACGAAGCCACCACTACTAGTAGTACAGATGATTATATTAACGGAGAATGTATTGTTATTGCTTATACTTTAAAATAAAAATGAAACCAGAGATACTGTTAATAATATTAACACTTTTATTTTCTTGCAGTAAAGAATTGCAGAAAATAGAAATTAGTGATAAACCTGTTTCAAAACCTCAAGCAATAACTTCTTTTCAACCCACAAAAAAAGAGGTTAAAAAGAAATATTTGTATGAAGGGTTATCTTATAGAGATCCTTTTGTTCCACTTTCTGGTGAACAAATTGCAAAATCACATTTGGATATTACAAAAGAAGCGGTGAGTCCGCCATTGGGCAGTTTACAGTTGAAAGGTTTCATAATAGATGCTAAAGATAAAATAGCTTTATTTAGTAGCCCATATGGAAGTTATTTGTTAGTAAATGGCAAGTTGTACGACAACAGAAATAGAAAAGTTAAAAATTTTTCAGGGAAGATAAGTTTTGACAATAAAAATCGTCCTCAAGGTGTAGTTTTAGTAACAGATGAAGGAGAAGTCAGAGAATTTAAATTTGACACAAAAGAAAATCAAATTAGGTTTGACCAGGAGGAATAAATTTTTTATGAATACAAGAAATTTTATAAAAAAATATATAATTTTTTTTATACCAATTTTTACATTATCTGCTTTACTTTCTCAACAAGACCAACAGCAAAGTTCACCAACAGCAACTCTTGAAATTGTAAATCCTATAAGTGGAAATCAAACATCTGATATTAAACCACAAGAAAAACCTTCTTTACAACAAGAAGTAATAAAACCACAAGTTGCTATTAATGAACTTATTGATGTTGTAATAGAAGATAATGTTGTTAACCTTATTTTTAGTTTCACACCAAAATTGAAAAAATTTTTTTTAGACAACCCACCAAGGATAGTTTTAGATATAGAAGATTGTATTTTTAAATTAGATAAAGAAGAAGTTGTTGTTGAAAAAGAAAATATTAAAAAAGTTCGTGCCAGACAATTTAAAACACAACCACAAAAGGTTACCCGCGTGGTGTTAGATTTATTTCAAAAACAGGATTATGATGTAACTTTAGAGAAAAATAAAATCAAAGTTTTTTTAAAACAATCACATCAAACAACAACTCAACACCCACAGCAAATAAAAGATGAAGAAAAAGAAGTATCTTTAAAACAACAAAAATTGCCAAAAGAAAATAAAAAGTTTGTTCTGCCAAAGACATTAATCACATTAGAATGTGTAGATGCAGATATTCCCGAAGTTTTACAAATGTTAGCTATAAAATCAAAATTAAACATTATTTATGGTCCAGATGTCACAGGAAAAGTTTCTATAAGTTTAAAAAATGTTCCTTTTGATAAAGCATTTGAAAATTTGTTAAAAATCACAGGATTAACATATGTTTCTGTTTCAGAAAATATTATAAGAGTTGCTTCGCCACAAACAATTGAACAAGAAAGAAGTTTAGATGTTGTATATACAAAAATTTTCCCATTAAATTATGCCTCAGCAAGAGATGTTGCAATACAAATTGACCAAATTCGTCAAGCAGAAAAACGAACAAAAGGAATGATAATTCCCGATTTAAGAACAAACTCTTTAATTGTTACAGAAACAGAAGAAGGATTAAATTATATAGAAGAGTTAATTAAAAAACTTGATGTAAAACCGTATCAAGTTTCTATAGAAGCACAGGTTATAGATATTTCGTTGAATAATTTAAGTGATTTAGGAGTGCAATGGGGTGGCTGGGGAATGGAAATACAAGAAGGAAACCAGGCTAGGTTTACTACAGAAAAAGATGTTCTTGGATATACATATAAATGGGAAGATATTCCAGGAAATAGTTTACAGACAGGTGAAGCCATAACTTCTGTTTTTCCTACGGGAGTAACACCATTTTTAAATTTTATGTTTGGCAAAATTTCTCTCCGTAGTGGATTTTCAGCACAGGCAGCTATTGCAGCTTTAGTTGCGAAAGGTAAAGCAAAAGTTCTTTCAAGCCCAAGGGTTACAACTTTAAATAATAAAACAGCAGTGATTCTTGCTGGCGAAAGAATTCCTTACAAAACATCAAGGACAGAAACAACCACAGGTGCTGGAGGTATAACTACAACACAAGAAACTTGGGAATACATAACAGCAGGAATACAACTTACTGTTACACCAACAGTAAGTCCTGACGGATGGATTACTATGGATGTAAAACCTAAAGTTGATATTCCACAAATTTCTGCTATAGGTGCACCACCAACAGTTAAATCGCGAGAAACACAAGTTACAGTTATGCTTAAAAATAACGAATCGTTAGTAATAGGCGGATTAATAACAGACCAAGATGTAGAAACAATAAGAAAAGTTCCATTGTTAGGAGACCTTCCTATTTTAGGATATTTGTTTAAATATAAAGGTACAACTAAACAAAGAACAGAACTTATAATACTTCTTACACCGAGAATTATTGAAAACTAATTCTATTTTTATGTCTTATGTATATATATTCTTTTCGAGCATCTTCAGTGAAATCAATAATTGAAAAGATTTCATATTTTTTAAAGATAATTTTTCTTATCTTATCAGTTTTACTTTTTAGCAGTGTTTCAGTTCTATCAAAATTTTTTTTGATTCTAATATTATTTTTTTTGTTTTTAATGTATAGTATCTTACAACCTAAAGAATATTTGTTTTTTGATCTCACATTTTTTTTTTAATTATAACATTTTATCTCTACTTGCTATTTAATACATACTTTATTTCTCATATACCTTTTGAAAGTAAACAAGAAATTTTAAATTATAATTTATATCTAATAACATTATTTTTGTTTTTTTTACTAAAAAACAATGAAATAATTTCACAGCTAAATATAAGTTTTTTTATAATAGAAACATTTTTGTTTATTTTGTTTTTGTTTTACAAAGAAAATGCTATATATTTTTTTAATTATAACCCAAACGTGTTTGCAGGATATTGTTTAATGGTTGGATTGTTTTCTTTCTATTCTTATAAATACTCAAACAATAAAACAAATTTAGAAATTTTTAATTTTATCATTTCTATATTATTTTTGTTTTTTTTAAAAAGTTTTTCTTCAATTTTTATTATTTTTGCTTTTATTTTGTTCAGCTATTCTAAAAAAATTTTCTTAAATATAACGATTTTGCTAAGTTTTATAATTTTAGGTATAGTATTTAATTTTGATAGTTTCTTAAATAGAATCATATGGATGATTATTGGATTTAAAGTTTGGACAAAACATTTTCTTTTTGGTACAGGACTTAATACATTTAAATTTTTTTATCAACAACATGTATTAGATTTAACACAGCCAACAATAGCAACAATATTTGTACATAATTATTTTTTGCATTTGTCTACAGAGATAGGATTTATAGGTTTAGTTTTTATATTAAGTATAATTTATTTTGCAATTAGTAAAATCTCGTTAAATAACAAAATATACTTCTATCCAGTATTAGGAATAATTATACAAAATTTAATTGATTACAATTTATTAATTCCACAGAATAGTATTTTGTTTTTTATATTTTTAAGTTATATTATTGAACCTAAAAATTATATCAAAAAATGGCAGAAATTTGGAATTTTATTTTTCATAATTATTTTGTTTTTACAAGGATTTGTTTTAAATTCAAAATTACAAAAGATTGACTTTTTGTTAAAATCTAACAATAAATATAATTTAAAAGAAGTTGTTGAAATGGATAAAACTTGTTGGTATGGATTAAGAAAATTAGCAATAATAGAATTAAAGAATAACAATATCAACTCTGCAGAAAATTTTTTTATACAAGCAGTTAAGTATAATCCTTATGATGCAGAAAGTTTTTTATATTTGTCTTTGATAAATTTTAATTTTGGAAGAAAAAAAGAAGGATATAAATTTTTTATAAAATCAATTAAGTTAAACCCAAAAGCTGCAGATAGATATAAGAAGTTTATAGAAGAAATAAAAAAATAGTATGAATTATTTTTTACTTTGTGCATATAACGAAGAAAAAAATATTTTAAGTCTAATAAAGAATATAAAAGATTCTTTTAAGTATGAACATAAAATTGTTGTAGTGGATGATGGTTCTACAGATAATACGGTTTATGAATTAAAAAAATTTCACTCAGGAGATATTTTTATAATATCACATAAAAAAAATTTAGGTTTAGGTTATGCTTTAAAAACAGGATTTTTGTATATAATAGAAAATTTAAATCTACATCCAAAAGATATCATTATCACAATGGATGCAGATAATACTCATCCGGCAGAGTTGGCAAACTCTATGGTAGAAAAAATAATAGATGGTTACGATATAATAATTGCGTCAAGATATCAGCCTCAAAGTAAGCAATATAAAGTAGCGTTTTATAGAAAATTGATTTCTTTTATAGCCAGAATTGTTTTAAGAACAATTTTTCCGTATAAAAATCTTAAAGATTATACTTCTGGATATAGAGCATACAGCGCAAAAATAATAAAACAACTATATCAAAAGTTTAAAGAAAATTTTATTGAAGAAAAAAATTTTGTAGTTCAGATAGAGTTGTTGACAAAATTGTTTTTATTTTCCCCAAAAATTTATGAAATACCTTTTTGTTTAAGATATGATAGAAAATATGGAAAAAGTAAATTAAAAATTGTAAAAAACATCCTATCTTATGTTAAGTTTTTAATAAAAAAATTTTTAAAAAGGTATAGTTTATAATGAAACAAAATTATGTGTTAGGTATAGACATAGGTGGCTCTGAGGTAAAATTTGGTGTTGTAAGGTTTACAGATAATAATTTTGAGTTGTTAAAAGTATACTCAATATCTACATTAAAAGGTAAACAGAACATTGATATTATGTTGAGAAAAATTCTTGATGAAATTGTTTATATAAAAGACAAGTTTAGAAACATCTCTTGTTGTGGTGTGGGTGTAGCTGGTATTGTGGATCATAAAAAAGGTGTAGTAATAATGGCGCCAAATGTCATGTGGGCAAACTTTAATTTAAAAAAATTTTTTGAAGAAAAGATTAAGTTGCCTGTAATAATAGACAATGATGCAAATGTTGCTTCTGTTGGAATATATTATTCAGAAATTTTGAAAAAATATCCTGAAACAAAAAATATAATTTGTTTTACTTTAGGTACAGGTATTGGTGGAAGTGTTATTGTGGATAGAGAAGTTTTGCATGGATGGAATACTTCTGCAACAGAGTTCGGACATATTACAATAGATCCGTATACTGACAAAAAATGTGGTTGTGGTAATTATGGTTGTTTGGAAAGATTTATCGGTGCGAGATGGTTTGTAAATAATATATCAGAAGAAATTAAAAATAATAAAGTTAAAACTCTAATATCTGAGCTTGTCAATAATGACCTTTCAAAGATCACAGCAGAGATTGTTTATAAATCAGCAGTTAAAAAAGATAAATTTGCAATTGAGCAATGGAAAGTTTTTGGTAAATATTTAGGGATAGCTGTGGGAAATTTGATAAACATTTTTAATCCACAAGTTGTAGTATTCACAGGTGGTGTAGCAAAAGCGTATAGATTTTTCTTACCATATGTAAAGAAAGAAGTTAAATTACGTTTATGGCCAGAAGTGAAATTTAATAAAAAATACTCGTTATCGGATAATGTCAAGTATTATATTTGTTTGTCTTATAAAAACTACGGTGTTTTAGGAGCTGCAATTTTAGCTTACAACACTTATCTTTTATGATTATAAACTTTTCTAAAAAGAAAAATATTATAAAATTTGCTGTAATATATTTTTCTATAATTTTTTTAACTTCTACTAAAATTTTTTTAGAAGAGATTATTTTAAATGCAGAAAATATTTTATATGATAAACAAAACAATAAAGTTTTTGCTTATGAAAAAGTTTCTATAAAATATAAAGATGTTAGCCTTGCTACAGAATATTTAGAATATGATGTTGAAAAAAACGAAATTTATATAACCACTTATACTACACTTTCATATTATGGTAATCAGTTAATGCTACAAAATCTTGTCTATAATATTACAAATGATACCTTAGCTGCTAAAGGGTTCTATGTTTATTATTCTCCATGGTACAGCTATAGCAAAGAAGCAAATCTAAAAAAAGAAGAATTTTTACTTGATAATGCAAAAGTTACTCATTGTGATTTAAAATATCCACACTATCATTTTTATTCAAAAAAAGTAATAATTTATCCTCAAAAAAAAATTAAGTTATATTCACCAAAATTATTTATAAAAAAAATACCAGTTTTATGGTTTCCTTGTTATGAAATTTCATTAAAACCTACAAAAGATTGTTTTATTATAGAGCCTGGGTATGATAGTTATAATGGTTATGTGATGAAGACAAAATATATTAGAACTTTGTCTGATAATAATGAAGTAAGGATTCTGATAGATCCGTATTCTTCAGGGAAAATTGGGTTTGGTAATGAGTATAGATATAATTATAATACGAACACAGGAGTGGTATATATTTATTATGTAAGTGGAGAAAAAAATACACAATGGAATTTTAAGTTTAATAATTTACATAAATTTAAAAATTTTTGGTCTTTGAGGAGTAACTTGGAATTGTTAAGTAACGAACAATTGTATTATTTTTATGAAAAAGAAAATTGGTATTTGATAAAAAGAGAAGTAAATTCTTCTTTATCTTTATCAAAAGATACACAAAAGAATAGTTTTCGTTTGAGTTATTTAAGAAAAGATAGTTTTTCTCAACAAGAAGAAAGGTTTATAAACAATTATTTTCAAACACCTATAGAATTTTTAATATATCCATTTAAGATTAATAAACTTGTTTTTTCTGAAAATATTAAAATTATTCCAGAGTTTATTGAAGGCACAACATATTATAAAATATATTCTGAAAATAATTTTAATACATCTTTGCCATTAAGATTTACTTATCTGTCTTTAACACCATACTTAGGTTTAAAAACAATATATACAAAAAGTGGTGAAGTTAAAAGTTTATATTATAACATTTATGATTTTATTTTTCCTATAAGATACAACATTTTAAGTTATGGAAGTTTTGATTTAAAATATAATTATAGCATAAGATCTTTAGATAACAGTTTTGAAATAATTTTTTCGTCAAATAATATAGTCAAAAATAATATTTCTTCAAATATAGATTTGTACTATAAAATAATTTATTTTCGTACTTCAACAGCTTATAATTTTTTAAATTATGATAATTCATATTGGTTAAAAAATTTTACTCCAATTATTTCAGATTTGGTTTTAAATTATAAATTTATAAATTTTAATATTAATAGTATATACAATGTTAAAAATGAAAGATTACAGAATATAAATCTTTCGTTAGGATATTTGAGAGAAAATAATATTTTTTCTGTATCTTATGGTAAGAACTTTTATCAGCCAGATATAAGCTTTTTATCGTTTCAGATAGGAATTTTTGTAGTAGATAATTTTCAGATTAAATTGCGCTCCACAAATAATATTAATAAAGAAAGGTTTGATTTAGTAAATGCTAATTTAGAATTCTATAAAGATCTACATTGTTGGGAAACAAAGATATTTTGTAATATAAGAAAATCTCAACTAAATATTACTAATATGGAATATATTTTTGAAATTGGTGGATATGTTGGTTTAAAATTTAAACCTATTGGATTTAAAGATTTAAAACAACAACAGATTGATAAACAGTATTTCCCATGGAGAGAGTAAGTAATTTTTAAAAATCAAATATTGAAAAAAAATATAAATTTTTATAGTTATAAAAAACTTACAAAATTTAACTTTTCAAAAATTTTTTAGTTTTATTCTTTCAATTTTACTATGATAAAGATTCAAAATATAACTAAAACATTTGGTAGTATAACTGCATTAAAAAATGTTTGTTTTAATATAAACGATAACGAAATTTTAGGTTTGTTAGGTCCAAATGGTGCCGGAAAAACAACACTTATGAGAATAATCACTGGATTTTTATTACCAGATAATGGCGAAATTTTTATAGATAACATCTCTCCTAAAACAGAAAAAGATTTTTTAAAGATAAAACAGTTGATTGGATATTTGCCAGAAAATAATCCTTTATATGAAGATCTTAATGTTTTTGAATATTTAAATTTTATTGCTGAATCAAGAAATGTTGTAGAACCAAAAAAAAGAATTAAAGAAATAATAGAAATATGCAATCTTAACGAAGTAATATTTAGAAATATTTCAGAACTTTCAAAAGGATACAGGCAAAGAGTAGGTTTTGCGTGCGCAATTATACATAATCCGAAGATTTTAATTCTTGATGAGCCAACAGCAGGGCTTGATCCTAACCAGGCACATGAAGTAAGACAGTTAATAAAAGAGTTTAAAAAAGATAAAACAATAATTTTATCAACACATATTTTATCTGAAGTTGAAGAGGTTGCAGATAAAGTTGTTATAATAAACAAAGGAAATATTGTTGCCGAAGGAGATATCACAGAATTACACAAGATGATTTTGAAGAAAAATGTTATCCATTTTGCTGGAAAGTTTAATAAAGATTTAGAAAAGTATCTTCCATTATGCGTAGAAGGAATTTATCAAATAAAATTAATTTCAGAAGATATTTCTGGTATTAAAGAATATGAAATAGAAACTGAGCAGGATTTGGATATTAGAGAAAATCTTTTTGATTTATCAGTTAAGGAAGGATGGAAGATAGTAGAACTACATAAAATTTATGTTTCACTACAAGATATATTTAGAGAGCTGACAAAAAATTAATATTATGAATATAAAAAATATTCGTACAATAATTAAAAAAGAATTAAAATTATATTTTAATTCTCCAATAGCATATATTGTGATAATAATATTTTTACTTCTTTGTGGATTTTTTTATTCAAGGCCGTTGTTTGTTCAAGGATATGTTACTTTGAGACATTTTTTTGATATTTTAGTATTGTTTTTGTTATTTTTTGTTCCGGCAGTGAGTATGAAAATTTTTTCTGAAGAGTATAAGACAGCAACTATAGAAGTTATCTACACTTTACCTTTTTATAAAATAGAGATTTTGTTAGGTAAATATTTAGCTTCTTTGATAATTATATTGATAGGGATAACATTGACACTTTTTTATCCTTTCACATTATTATTTTTAGGCAGATTAGATCTTACCACAACATTTGCAGGATATTTAGGTGTAATTTTTTTAGTAATATTTTTTAATTCAGTAGGAATTTTTTCTTCAAGTTTAACTAAAAATCAAATTGTAAGTTTTATTATCTCGTTTTTTATTTTATTTATATTTTTTGCTATAGGGAAAATGGGATTTTTTGTTTCTGACATAATAAGTTATGTTGGGATTGATATGCATTATGACAATTTTATTCGAGGGATTGTTGATTTAAGAGATGTTGTATATTTTACATCTTTATCTTTGTTATTTTTATATTTTACATATTTATCAATACAAAGACAAAGATGATTTTATGAAAAAAGATTTTATAATATTAAACATTATTTTTGCAGTTGTTTCAGTGATAATATTAAACATTATATTTTATTTTGGATTTATTAGGTTTGATCTTACAAGAAACAAAATTTATTCTTTATCTGAAGCGTCAAAAAAAATTATCTCTAAATTTGATGATTACATTCTTATCCGTGCAGTTTTTAGTAAGACTTTACCAGAACAATTTAGGTTTGTAAAATTATATGTTGAAGATTTGTTAAAAGAATATAAAATATATTCAAAAGGAAAGATAAAATATGAGTTTATAGACCCACAGCAAGTAAATGCAAAAATTTCTGAACAAGAAGTATATTCTATGGGGATATATCCTATAGAATTTACAATGTTAGAAAAAGATAAGTTTGAAGTTAAGAAAGGTTTTATGGGAATAGCAATGTTGTATAAAGGTAATAAAGAAGTAATACCTGTAGTTAATAATATTGAGAATTTAGAATATGATATTACTTCATCTTTAAAAAAATTAACCTCAAAAGAAAAAAAGGTTATAGGTATACTGAAAAGTGCTAAAAGTAAAGTTTTTGAAGAAGAATTTTTAGAATTTAAAACGCAAATGTCAAAATTTTATGATTTTAAAGAAATAGAAATTTCTTCCTCAACATTAAATGATGTAGAAGGGTTATTAATAGTTTCTCCTAAAGAAAATTTAAAAGAAGAAGAACTTTTTTATTTAGACCAGTTTATACTTTCTTGTAAACCGGTAGCGTTTTTATTAAACAGGTATGATGTAGATTTTAATACATTTTTTGTAAGAAAGATTAATTCTAATATTTTTGATTTAATTAATCACTATGGGGTTGAGATACAAGAAGGGTTAATAGTTGATCCTCAATGTCAGAAGATAAGTTTAACAATGAAGCAAGGATTTATTATTATGCAGAACATTTTAGATTATCCTTTTATTCCGATAATAACACAGATAAATAAAAATAGTTATTTAGTGAAAGATTTATCTCAAGTGGTTTTACCATTTGTTTCACCAATTAAGATGAAAGAAAATTTAGAAAATGTTTCGTATACAATTTTATTTGAAACATCTAAAAAAAGTTTTGTTAAAAAAGATATATATTCTGTTAATCCTTTAAATGATTATTTTAAAATGCCGAAGGATGCACAAAGAGGGCCGTTTATTGTAGGTGTTGAATTAAAAGGAAAATTTAAAACATATTTTGATGGTGAAAAAATTAAGAATTTAAAATTCAAAATTGAAAATTATTTAGCTGAAAGTTGTAAAGAAAACTCAAGGATTATAGTAATTTCTACTGGAGAATTTATGGATAAAGAAGAAGTTTTAATTGGTAATATAATAGATTATTTAGCACAAGATTATGAATTGTTGTCAATAAGAAGTAAAAAAATCTCTTTGTCTCCTATAAAAGAAATTTCGTCTGGTTTAAAAATATTATATAGATATTTTATAACTTTATTTCCGCCATTTATAGTTTTATTTTTTGGTTTATATAGATGGTATTTAAGAAAGAATAAATTTGTTGTGCTATGAAAAAGATTTATTCTTGGATAATAATTGTAACAATTTTATTAATATTTTTATTTGTTAGGTTAATACCAAAACTTTTTGTTTCAAGTAAATTAATTTTTAAAAACAAAAGTATAGTTGGTATAGAATTAAAAAATTTTAAGATAGAACTTGAT
>JBKBRH010000007.1:3513-6560 GCA_046292225.1 Endomicrobiia bacterium | reverse complement strand
GATAGAAGTAAAGTTTGGAATGTGTTAAAAAATGGTAAAATTTATAAATCAAATACTAATGAAGTTAACGATTTAATTAACAATATTAAAAATTTACAAATTTTAGAAATTGTTTCAAAAGATGTTAAAAGATACAAAGAATATTCTTTAGATGAAGAATCTGCTAATAAAATTAAAATTTTTGTCAAAAAAAATAAAAAAATAATTCCTTTTACAGTATTTATTGGTAAACAAGGTGGATTTTCTTACAACGAGTTTTATGTTAGGTTTGAAGATAAACCATATATTTATCTTGCAAAAGGTATTGAGAATAGATGGGTTTTAGAAAGACCATTTTATGATTACTGTGATAAAAGTATCTTAATTTCTGAAATAGGTGAAATAAGTTATGTAGAATTTAAATATAATAATAAAGTTTTTCAATATAAAAAAACTTTAAAAGATTCTACTACGATATGGTTTTGTTTAGAAAACAAAAAAGAAGTTGAAGAAAATAAAATAGAAGAATTTACTAAAAATTTTGTTGCAGATAAAATTTTGTTAGATGAAGAAATTATCAATGAAAAATTGAAAGTTTTGCTTGAAATAAAGATTATTTATAAAAATTCAGAAGTACAAATTTTGATATATAATAAAGAATCAGTAAAAGAAGAAATCTTTTCTTTTTATCCTATCAAAATAAAATGTTTTAATTTAGACTCACAAAGTATAAAATTTTGTGGCAGGGAAGATATTTATTACGCGATAGCTGAATATAGATACAATAAGATTGTGGATTTCTTAAAAATTAATCTCTTCTAAAAAATATATTAGAAAAAATGTAAAGAAGCCAATAAAAGTGGAAAAATAATATTGTTTTTTATATTGAATTTTTATAAAATAAAAAAGCTTAAGGAGGAGATAAAAAATATTTTTTCAAATGGAAAAATTAAAAATGTTTTTGTAAAAGAGGTAGTTTTTATGAAAGAAAAAATTTATATTTTCGATACCACATTAAGAGATGGTGAACAATCTCCCGGTGCATCTCTTACATCAAAACAAAAACTTGAAGTTGCGTTACAACTTGAGAAATTAGGTGTTGATGTGATAGAGGCAGGATTTCCAATTGCTTCCTCAGACGATTTTGAAGGGGTTTCTATTGTTGCAAAAAATATTAGAAATTGTGAAGTAGCAGCACTTGCCCGTGCAAAAAAAGAAGATATCGACTCGGCAGCAAATGCGTTAAAATATGCTAAAAATCCGAGAATCCATACTTTTATTGCTACTTCAGATATACATATAAAATACAAACTTAAGATGAAAAAAGAAGAAGTTTTAGAAACAGCAGTTAATGCTATAAAATATGCAAGAAAGTTTACTGACAATATAGAATTTTCTTGTGAAGATGCTGCAAGGTCTGAGTTAGATTTTATTTGTAAAGTTATAGAGGAAGTAATAAAGTCAGGTGCAAAAGTTATAAATATTCCAGATACTGTAGGATATTCTATACCTGAAGAATTTGGCAGATTAATTAAAAATATAAAAAATCGTGTTCCTAATATAGATAAAGCAATAATATCAGTGCATTGTCATAACGATTTAGGTTTAGCAGTGGCAAATTCTATCTCTGCAATAATAAATGGTGCAAGACAAGTTGAATGTACTATTAATGGTATTGGAGAACGTGCAGGTAATGCTTCTTTAGAAGAAATTGTGATGATAATAAAGACAAAAACTAACTATGAATTGTTAGAAAATTTTTATACTGATATAAATACAAAAGAGATTTATCCTACAAGCAGGTTAGTATCAAATCTTACAGGTATTGTTGTACAACCGAATAAAGCTATTGTTGGAAGAAATGCTTTTCGTCATGAATCAGGAATACATCAAGATGGTGTTATTAAAAAAAGGCAGACATATGAAATTATTAAACCAGAAGATGTGGGTGTACCATCAAACGAATTAGTTTTAGGCAAACATTCAGGCCGGCACGCGTTAGAGAAAAGGTTAACAGATTTAGGGTATAGAGTAAACAAAAAACTTTTAGATAAAATCTTTATAAAATTTAAACAATTAGCAGACAAAAAAAAGTATATTTTTGATGAAGATATTGTAGCAATAGTTAATGAAGAACTTGGCAGAAAAGAAAAACAACAAATTGAATTAAAATATTTTCATATAAATTCTGGAAGTGGTATAGTTCCGACTGCTACAATAGAACTTTTAGTAAAAATAGGTACAAAAACACAAGTTTTCCGTGAGGTAGAATTTGGTGACGGACCTGTAGATGCTGCATATAAAACAATCGATAAGATTATTTGTAATATCTTAGATCTTAAATCTTTACCCCAACTTGTAGATTATCAATTAAAATCTATTTCTTCAGGTAAAGATGCTCAAGGTGAGGTTATAGTAAGGTTTGAATGTGATAATGAAATATTTTCAGGTAGAGGAATCTCAACAGATGTTATAGAAGCAAGTATTAAAGCATATATTTCTTGTTGGAACAATTTTTTAATAAGAAAAAGAGCAGCAAGAAAGGTGAAAATACAATTATGAAAAAATTTCCACAAACAATTACTCAAAAAATTATTGCAAAACATTGTGGTAAAAAATATGTTGAAGAAGACGAGTTTGTTTTGGCAAAAGTAGATCTTGCTTTAAGCAACGATGTTACAACACCGCTTGCTATAAAACAATTTTATAAAATTTTTGAAAATGTTTCTGAACCAAAATTGTTTGATAGAACCAAAATTGTTATTGTAATGGACCATTTTACGCCAAACAAAGATATACCTTCTGCACAACAAAATAAGTTTACTTCAGAATTTGCAAAAAAGTTTAAAATAAGACATTTTTATTTTGGCGGATGTGTTGGAATTGAACATGCATTACTTCCCGAAGAAGGATTAGTTAATATTGGAGATGTAATAATTGGTGCAGATTCTCATACTTGTACTTATGGTGCATTAGGCGCGTTTTCTACAGGTGTAGGATCTACAGATTTAGCTTCTGTATGGGCAACAGGTAAGATTTGGCTTAAAGTTCCAAAAACAATAAAAATT
>JBKBRH010000007.1:0-3414 GCA_046292225.1 Endomicrobiia bacterium | reverse complement strand
CTCTATTATGGTAAATTAAACAAAAATGTTTTTGGTAAAGATTTAATTTTAGCAACTATTGCAAAGATAGGTGTTGATGGTGCAAATTATAAAACTATAGAGTTAACTGGTGAAGTGATAAAAAAACTTAGTATTTATAGCAGGTTTGCTATGACAAATATGGCAATTGAATGTGGTGCAAAAAATGGTATCATAGAACCAGATGAAATTACATATAAATATTTGTCTCAAGTAAAAACTAAAAAGTTTAAAATAGATAATAACTTAAAAAGTGACAAAGATGCAAAATACGAAGAAGTTATAGAAATAGATTGTACAAAAATTTATCCTCAAGTTGCACTACCTCATCTTCCGTCAAATAGTATAAATGTAAAAGATTTAAACAAAAAAATTTATGTTGACCAGGTTGTGATAGGTTCGTGTACAAACGGTTGGTATGAAGATTTATATCTTGCAGCAAAAGTTTTAAAAGGTAAAAAAGTAAATCCTAATGTAAGATGTTTAATTTTTCCTGCTACACCAAAAATATATAAACAAGCGTTAAAAAATGGACTTATAGAAATATTCTTAAATTCTGGTTGTATTGTTAACCCGCCGACATGCGGCCCTTGTCTTGGAGGACATTTAGGTATTCTTGCCGAGGGTGAGAAAGCAGTTGCTACAACAAACAGAAATTTTATTGGTCGTATGGGACATACTAAAAGTGAGGTATATCTTGCAAACCCTGTTGTTGCAGCATATTCTGCAATAAAAGGATATATTTCAGAAGATTAAATTATATAGAGTTATATATTCTTAGATATTTAATAAGAAGTGCAAAATCTTTAGGAGGTTGTGCAGTAAAACTTAGATTTTGTTTTTTTCTAAAATGATAAAATTCAATTTTGTATGAATGTAAAGCTGTTCTTTCAATTATTGGTTTTTCTTTTTCATTTTTTTTAAATTTATAATTTTTCTTAATTTCTGACAAAAACAATTTGTCTTTTCCACTATAAAGTTTATCTGCTACCAATGGATAACCAATAGTAGAAAGATGTATTCTTATTTGATGTCTTCTGCCAGTTATTGGTTTTGCTTCTATTAAAGTATAATTTTTGAATCTTTCTAAAACTTTATATTCAGTAGTTGATGGTTTTCCTTTTGTAAAATCAATTTTTACTTTTTGTAGATCATTTTGATTTTCTTTAATTGGCAAATCAATTTTTCCTTCATCTAATGGAAGACTACCATATGTTACTGCAAGATATGTTTTTTTCACTTGATGGTTAAAAAATTGTTTTGTTAATTCTTTATGTGCAAATTCGTTCTTTGCAAAAATTATAACACCAGAAGTGTCTTTATCCAATCTGTGAACTACAAAAATTTTGTTATATTTTACTTCTAATATTTGTTGAAGATTCGCTAAAAATATGTTGTATCTGTCTGGTATAGTCAAAATGGTTGGTTTTTTATTTATAACTATCACATCCTCATCCTCGTAAATTATGCTAAAATATTCCTTCATATTTATAAAATAATAAAAATATAAATATAATTTTCAACTGTTGATAAGTTGGTAAGTTTTAAATTGTTAGTTAGATATAAATTTAGGTTTATTAGTAAAATATTAATTCAATATTTCAATTTGTTGAAATATGGTTTGATATTTTATATATTTTAAATTATGAAACTTCAAGGAAAAGTTTATAAATGTCCTGACAATATTGATACAGATGTAATAATTCCAGCAAAATATTTAAACAATTCAGACCCTAACTTTCTTGCTTCTCATTGTTTAGAACCTTTGGTTGAACAACTCAATAAAAAATTAACTTCTCAACATATTATTGTTGCAGGAAAAAATTTTGGTTGTGGTTCATCAAGAGAACATGCGCCGTTAGCAATAAAATTTGCTTCAATAAAATGTGTTGTTGCAGAAAGTTTTGCAAGAATATTTTTTAGAAACGCAATAAATATAGGACTACCTTTAGTAGAACTTAAAGATGCAACAAAACTTTTTGATTTTGATGATGAAATAGAGATAGACCTTAAATCTGGAAAAATAAAAAATATTACTAAATCACAAGAATATAAAATTCAGCCGTTTCCTGAATTTTTACAAAAGATAATTTCTGTTGGCGGACTTGTAGAATTTGTAAGACAAAGTTTAAGATAAGAATTTATTTAGTTAAAAAATTATTTGAACATAAGGAGGAAATAAGAAATTATGAAAAAAATAATATTATCATTTTTTTCTATTTTATTATTAAACAGTATTGTTTTGTCACAACAGCAGGTTTATATAACTTCTGTAGAAAAAACAGGACAAAATGAATATTCAATAACATTAAATGATTTAATTGTAATAAAAGAGATAAAGCTAAAAAAAACTAAGATTGGCCAGCGAGAAATTAGTAGTTTGGAATTTCCAACTTATATTTCAAGATCAGGCAAAGCATATCCCCAAGTATCTGTTTTATCAAAAGAATTAAATGAAAAAATTTTAAACTCTATAAATTCAATGAAATCAGAAAATATGCCACAAGAAAATAAAGAATTAAGTTTTAAAATTGGAAAATATTCTCCATATAGAAGGTCGAAATCTAGTTTAAAAGTCTTTGCATCAATAGTTTTTGCTGATTCAATAGAGATAGAATGTAAAATTATGGAAGGAAAGAAAGGTCCTTGGATATCCTGGCCTTCAAGAAAAGATCCTGATTCTTCTAAATGGGTGAGACAGGTTTCTTTTAAGTCAAAAGAATATCAGAAAAAAGTAGAATCAGAACTTTTAAACAGATACAAAACTGCAAAAGTAGAATCAAACGAATAGTTTTAATAAAAAAATTTTCTATCCTTACAAACATTCTTATCTTTTTGTATGAACGAATACGAATTTATCCCTTTTGATGAAAAATATATATCTTCTTTATCTTTTTATATCTTATATGAAAAATGTGGGTTGTTAGACAAAAATGTTGTGCTTATTGTAGATGATAATGCAGATTTTTATAAAATTAAACATACTTTTTTAGAGATACAAAAAATTATTCCAGAAATTGTAAATTTTCAACCTAAAAATAAAAATTTTTTTATATTCTCATATGGGGACAAAATTTCGTATGAAAGTATTATTGATATAATAGATTTATCAAACGATTATATTGATTTTATAAATAATAAAGAAAAGTTTTGTATAGTGATACAAGAATCGTTAAAAGATATAAAAATT
The DNA here is from genome assembly GCA_046292225.1 of Endomicrobiia bacterium. GTDB lineage: Bacteria > Elusimicrobiota > Endomicrobiia > DTEH01 > DTEH01 > JANXDG01. The sequence goes on along the minus strand of JBKBRH010000007.1, from coordinate 206 downwards.
CCTTTAAATTTAAAACCATATAATTTGTTAAATGGCGAATATGTTGATTTAGAATCTTTAATAACCACACTTGTTAATTTTGGTTATATGAGGAAAGATTTTGTAGAATCTGTTGGCGAATTTTCTTTAAGAGGAGAGATTTTAGATCTTTGGTTTAACGGGTTTTTATATGATGAAAAGAATAATTTTTTAAATAAAACAATACC
>JBKBRH010000006.1:0-22618 GCA_046292225.1 Endomicrobiia bacterium | reverse complement strand
TATTTCTTCACCTACTAACAATACATATTTACAATTTTCGTTATTAAACAACCTCATTTGAGATTTTAAACTTTTTTTACTAAAAGGACCTAAAAAAATTATATCTTTATTTTTTGAAGACAACATCTTTAAAATCTCAAAAGCTTTTAGCAGAAATGTTTCGTTTACAATACCAATACCAACCTTCAAACTTTCTTTTTGTGGTACTTTTACAACTTCGATAATTCTGTCAATACCGAACGCTGCACCACAAGCAGGTATCTCTTCAGACAAAAATTTTTCTATCAAACCATCATATCTTCCTCCTGCACATAAAGTATTCTGTGCAGCATCTAAGAGTTTTGTTTTATACTCAAAAACAAATCCGTTATAATAATCTAACCCTCTTACAAGCATAGGATTTATAGTATAGATTATTTTTTGTTTCTCTAAACCTTCTAATATTTGTTTAAAACTTACATTACATTTTTCACACAGATAATTTTGTATATTAAAATCATTCAATTTTTCTTTTAACTTTGGAAGATCAACTTTGCAATCAAAAATTCTCAACGGATTTTTTTGTAATCTTTCATTACACAAATTACACAATTGCAGCTGTAAGTTTTTAATCTTTTCTTTCAAAATATTTACAAACTCTTTTCTACATTCTTGACAACCAATAGTGTTTATCTCTAACACAACTTCAAGTTTTAAATTTTGAAATATTTCATCTATAATTTTTATCAACAACAAATCACTGCTTATAGAAAATTCGTTAAAAATTTCAATACCGAACTGATAAAATTCTCTAAACCTTCCTTTTTGTGGACGTTCATACCTAAACATAGAACCAAAATAAAAAAATCGTTTAACTGGATATTTATCTTTAAAATTATGTTCAACAAATGCACGAACAACACCTGCAGTCCCTTCAGGCCTTAAAACAACGTTTTTGTTATCTTTTTTATCCTTATTTACAACTTCAAACATTTGTTTAGTAACAACATCAGATGTTTCACCAACACTATGTTGATAAAGCAAAACATTTTCTATAGTAGGTATTATTATTTCTTTAAAACCATACTTTTCAACAATTTCACGACAAGTTTTTTCAACATATCTTAATTTCTCAACATCTTCAGGTAATAAATCTCTTACTCCACGAATTGATTTTATTTCCATAAAAATATTTTCTCCAAATATAGGATTAAAATTAGATTATATTAAAACAAAAAAAATATTTCAACAAAAACTTTAAAAGTTGATTTTTAAAACAAAATTAATTATATTATGACAAAACTTTTTGTGGCAAGTTTTTTGGTTTACAATTTGAGAATTTTTAGGAGGGGTGCCCGAGCGGTTTATGGGGCTGGTCTTGAAAACCAGTGTGGCTTTTAATGGTCACCGTGGGTTCGAATCCCACCCCCTCCGAGAATTTTCAAAATAAAATTAAATTTGTTTACTAACTTTGTTCCAGTCATCTATAAATTTTTGTATCCCTTTTGTGGTAAGATCGCAAGATAACATCTCCAAGATAAGTCTATGAGGAATAGTTACAAAATCAGCGCCGTACTCTGCTGATTTTTTTATATGTTCGACATTTCTTACTGATGCTACTATAACTTTTGTTTTTACATTATGTAATTTATATACTTGCATTATTTCTTTAATAAGATCAGTTCCTACTTGGCCAATATCGTCTAACCTTCCCACAAATGGACATATGTAATCCACCTCTGCCATCGATGCAATTAATGCTTGGCTTAACGAAAATATTAAAGTAAATGCTGTTTTAAAACCTTTTTGTTTTAATTCTTTGACTGCTTTTAATCCTTCTGAAGTTATAGGTATTTTTGCTACAATTTGTTTTGGCGAAATTTTTAGTAATTCTAAACTTTCATCAACAATTTTTTTATATTCTGTAGAAACAGGTTCTGCTAAAATTGGTACATCTGTAATTTTACAAATTTCTTCTAAAACTTTTTTTGATTCTTTAAACGGGTCTGATTTAATATTCACAAGTTGTTTAGCAAGCAGGGTTGGGTTTGTAGTTACACCGCTAAGAATATTTAATTCTTTTACATTTTTTATTTCTTCTATATTTGCTGAATCTAAAAATAATTTCATATTTATAATTTCTCCTTTCTTTTTTAATTGATAAAATTTCTACAACAAATTTACACACATTTCAACATTTTTAAAATCTTATTATAACTTGTCCTCCAATAAAATAACTATAATTTGTCTCTGTTTTTGTAACACGATTAATATTTGCATCACCACCTAAAGATAAAGAAATATTTATATATTTTGATATATCATAATCTGCTTTTGACGAAATTGAAATTTGGTCTGTGTTTGTTTTATTTATATCAATAGAACTTTCTTTTCTAACATATTGCAATGTAGAATTTATTCTTAACCTATTTTGTAAAGGTAATATTATACCAAAAAATTTTATTCCTTGTTTAGGAACAATATCTGCATAATATGAAACAGCAAAAGTATGTGTTGTAAGATCTTGTGTTGGAAGTTTACGAGAATCTTCAGCATAATCTTTTCTATATTCATACCTTGGTGTTAACCTTTGGCCAAAAAATGGTAATCCTACTTGTAAACCTATGATGTCTGTATATGATTTTGATGTTATAAGATCTAAAATATAGCTATAAATATCAGAAAAGATATTTTCATAACTTGATAAAATCTGATATTCTTTAAACAAAATAAAACTTAATATTTCTTTATGCCTTATGTTTCTTTCAAAACTTATTTTTTTTATTTCAGTAGTTCTATAGGTATAATTTATATCAAGTTTTGTATCTTTTACAACATTTTGTTGTTTAACCACATATTTTGCAATATCTTCTATATTATAAAATGAGGATGTTATATCAGGCCATACTTTTGTATAAGTATATGTTTTTGTTTGTGTTTCTTCTTTTTCTTCTATTGCATCAGAATATGACAAGTTTAGATCTGTTTTAGTAATAAAAGCAATTGGACCTTTAAAAGGTATACCTTCAAAAATTTTCCAACTACTTTGTATTTTTTGTTCTTTTCGTTCAAAAAATTTTGTCCTAAAAATTGTAGTTGTTGCTATATCCGTCTGATACCATAATAAATCTAACTTCTTCATATTATAAAAATCTATCATTGGAAAATCTTTGGGTAATTTTTCATATTTATCCCCAGCAGTAAGAGAAAAATTGTAGTATAATCTTAAGCTCTGTATTGGTTTTATGTTAAATATATCTTTAGGCATAAAACTTACCGAAGCAGAACCTGTTGTATTACGTGAAACATCTTTAGTTTTTGTAGAAGCAGAGTAATTATAGTCTTCAACAACATTAATTTTATATCCAAAATTAGGTTTAAAAAATGGTATTATGTTAAATGTAGAATTTAAATCTGTATTCCATTCAGTACGTTTTTCATAAGAACTTATCACTACAGAGTAGGATGTATAATACATTTCATATGTTTTCTGTAAATTATAAAAAGAAAAAAATGTTAATTTAGTATAGTAATCCCAGATATCATTGTTGGTAAGTTGTGGGACTATTAAATCATCATCTATTCTCTTATTAAAAATTCTTAATTCAGTAAAAGTATGTCCTGTTCCTAAAGAAAAATTTAAATTAAGCAAATTCCAAAAATTAAACGGAAAATTTAAACTTATATTTCTTGTATTGTCAACTGTTGGAACAATTGTGTAAGTAGAAAAATTTACTTTCCATGGGTAAAGTAAAAATTTTTCTTCACCATATCTAACAGAAATACTTTCTAAAGGAATATATTTTGATAAAGGATTTTTATAACTTAAACTTGTCCTATAACTATCTCTCATATCAGTTCTTACTAATGCAGTAGTTGAACTTAAAGATTTGGTATAATTAAAACCTAATTGTGGTAATTTTGAAATATTAATACTTGTATCAAAACTTCCTTCAGTATATATTTTTTTACCTTCATCAATACTAGAAACTAAATCGCCAGATTCTATAGCAGAAGGTGTTATTGTTTGTTCTTGTTTACCTTGAAAGTTCATAGGAATGTAATTTAATCTTACAAAATTCAAATATCCAGTATTTGTGATGTTGTCTTGATTTGTTATAGCAGAAGTAAATGTTTCAAAATTTCTGTCTACACTTCTTGTTTTACCACCGAAATTTATCCACCTAGGAATTGACATATTAAGTTCTAACTTTCTTGCAATACCTTTACGTTTCCAACTATCTGAAAGGTAGATGTCATTAACATAAATTATACCTTTTTGCGGTAAATAAGATGGATTTTCTATTATTATCTCAATCTTAGTTATTGCTTGTAAACTTGCATTACCTACACGTTTACATAAACCTCCAGTAATGTTATCATCTTTAATATCCCATTCATCTGGTATATTGTCATAATTTAGATCAACCTGGTCAATAGTAAATTTTACCCATTGGCCTAACGGCAAGTTCAAAGTAGATGTAGAATATTCAAAATAACTTTTATTATCAGTATAAGCACGAATTTTAAATATAACATCATTTGCTGTCTTGTTAAACAAAAAGAAATTAAGTTTGTGATGATATGTAAAATTTATCGCTCTTGTATAAAGTAAACTTACAACAGAAGAAGAGTTTGTAGTATTAAAATTATATTCTATTGCTAAAGATTGTTCAAAATTTTTTTCTTCAAACTGTGTCCCATAAATAGAAGAATAATCTTTTAATTCTGTAAGTTTTTGATATTCTTTATTATTTTCATTATTAACTGCATAGATTCTTGTAGTTGTAGATGTTAACACTTCAAATTTATTACCTAAAACAGAAATTCTTGCAATTTTTATAACACCAGATTTTTTGTGTCCCTTAACTCTTAACCTTAAATGTTTCACAGAACTCCAAATTTTTTTATCAGTAATCTCTACAACAACACGAGTTGAAATCCATCCTGTAAAATTTAAATCTGCTATTTTATAGGTTCCTGCTAATTTATCAAATGTGTTTAAAGCATTATCACCGTCTAAATCTTCAGAATCTAACTTACCATTACTAGCATTTATTTTGTATTCAGTACTACCTATGTTATACTCAAAACCTTCATCTTCATCTATATCTAATACACCATTTTTATTTTTATCCTCTGTATCTAATACACCATCATAATCAATATCTTCACTTACTTGACCCAAATCTAAATACAACTGTCCACCTTTACCATCACTGTAAATATCTGCTTCAATATAAAGTTTTTTTGTAAAATCTAAACCTATTTTTGAAAATTGATATACCATTGCAACTTCAGAAGATTTATATAAATCATAATTAATTCTTAATACCTGTTGTTTATCAACGGTTGTGTCTTTGTTAGGATTTATTTCTGTAACTTTAACATCTTCATTTTCCCAATTAAGTTCGCCTCCAATAAGTTTGTCAGTTGAAGTATCATATCTTGCTGGAATATAAACATCACTACACGATGAATAAAACCACAAATGTCTATAAGTTGACACATTATCTTCTAAAGTGATCCCTTCCATATTTTCAATAATCGCTTTATCCCAAATGTTAGGATTTTTTTCACTTTCAGCATATTCTCCTGAAAAAGAATTTATCTGCAAAGGCATAAATGGTATTTTAAAATCAACCAATCTTGTATCTGCTTCCCATACCTGTAGCGAACTTGGTGTACTTCTCACATCAGGGACACTGCTTCCTTTTGAAGGTATAGTACCAATCCAACTACTTCCTACAAACAAATTTTTTGCTAAAGGAATCTCTAATCTTGCTCCTGCAATTGTTTCACCACTTTGTAATCCTAACATGCTATATTCATAGCTTACTTCAATTATAGAACTTTCTGTAATTTCTTCTTCTTTCAAAAATGTTATAAATCCAGAATCATAATCAATCCAATAATCAATATTTCTTTGTTTTACTTTACCATTAATTGTAACCTGTTCTGAATACGGAACTATAAAAGGTTTTAAAAAATATGTTTTAGATCTATACCTGTATTCAACAAGAATGTTATACCTGCTTATTGGCGTTTTATAATAACAATCGTCAGCAAAAGGTTTTTGAGACAAAAAATAAAATTCGCCATTTTCGAAATCTACAATAATATCTCCTAAATTAACAGATTGATACACAGGAATTGGTTTATCTCCGGGTTGAATTTTATCAACAGCAGGGTCTAATATACGATTACTTTTATCTGTTATTTTTAACAAAAAATTTCCTGTAGTATCATCCCTGACTATGTTAGTTCTTCCAATATCATATCTGTTTTTTAATTCCCAAGTAATTTCTTCTAGTTCATCTTTATCTTTCAAAATAACATAATTATTAGTTCCTAACAAAGTGTTTAAAGGAATATCTTTCTGTTCATCAATATAATTCACAATAATTACCCAATTAGGCTGAATATTTTTATTTGGTATATTAAAAGTAATAATTCCTTTGGTATAATCTATAACATAATCCCTACCTAAAGCTAATTTTTCAAAATTTCCAGTATAAGTAAAAGTTGAAACCTGAAATCCAACTCCAGTAAGAGTTCTTAAAGTAAATGGATCACGAGACGGTTCTAATGTATCTAAATATACTTCAACAGTGTCTTTTTTAGGTTTATACTTTCCATTAAATGAAAGATCATAATATTTCCTTCTTTTATAAGAAGTGTCAAACAAAATTTTTCGTTCAAACTCTGTTTTACCTGTAAACCTTTTTGTTTCAAAATTACCTTTTGACTGCGAAGCTATAAGATATAACCTTGCTTGATTATACTGTGCTGTAACTTTTAACCCAAAAACTTGTCTTGAATAACCAACAAATTCTGTATTAGGTAAACTTAGTTGTATATCACCAAAAGCTGCTTCCTGTATAAAAGCGCCAGGTTTAGCTTTATATCCTACAGCACCAGGTTGCGCTTCTACACCTTCACCACGATATAAAATTAAAATATCTCTTTTATCTGGTTGTGTATCATCAATATCTATGTTAACATCAACATTATTTCCAACTTTACCACGAATTGCTACTTGTAACTCCTGGTTCATACTTATATCAGATCTATTATATTCTGGTCTATAAGGATATTGGACAGATTTAACTTGCATACCGATAAGTTTTCTACCACTGATTGTAAGTTGTGTTCCTTCAATAAATTCTATAGTTGTTGGAGTTACAACAGGCGGAATAGTTGTTGTAGAAACTTTTTCTTCATACAAAGGTAAGTTTTGTTCAATACGATATCTTATATTATTCCATTTTTTTTGGTCAAACTTAAAAAATTTTTGTTTATCAGTATTACTACTTTCAAAAATTTCATATTTATTTTCATCAAACTTTTCTTGTTGAGAATAAACAAAAACACAAAAAATAGTAAAATGTACAAAACTTAACAAAAAAATAAAAAATTTTTTATTATTCACATTATTTTTTAAAAATTCGTTGTTATTTCATGAATTATTTAGTATAATTATATAAAATTATGAAGACAATCAACAGATATATATTAAAAAATTTTTTATCAAATTTTTTGACTTATTTTCTTCTTGTGTCTATTCTTTTTTATTTAAATTATATATACCAAATAATAAATCCCATCCTAACACGCAAACCTAACATATTTGTAGTGATAAAATTATTTTTATTCTTATTTCCTAACATAATTCCTCTTGCAGTACCTACTACATTTCTTGTCTCCACATTATTAACATTTTCTACACTAAACGAATCAAAAGAACTTACAGCTATACAAACTATGGGATTGAAAAAATTTTTTTATACTAAAAATATTATATTTTTATCATTTTTGTTTTCTCTAATTTTATTTTATTTTAACGTTTCTTTAATCCCAAAAAGCTACAAAAATTTTAAATCGTTATATTTCAACTTTATTTTATCAAAACCGTATATAAAATTTTCAGACAACTCAATTTTTACATTAGACAATAAAAAAATTTTTACAAAATCAGTCAAAAATAACGAATTACAAAATATTTTTATCCAAACTTTTTTAAAAGAAGAAAATTTCTTGCAGACAATTTTTGCAAAATCTGCAAAAGTTTACAATGATATAAATGATAACATAATATTTAATTTATACAATGGAAAAATCACAACCGTCGATACAAAAAATATTAAAGATTTATTACATTTAACATTTGAAAAATATATATTTATAATCTACAATTCTAAAATCACAAAACTTTTCAACGAAACAAAAACATTGCGTGAAATGACAAACAAAGAACTCATAAATGAATACTATTCTTCTAAAAATGATAAACATAAAATAAGGATACTTTCTGAATATTTCTTAAGATACTCAATTTCTATAAGCATAGTTATTTTTACACTTTTAGGTATAGTTTTATCTTTAAAAATTAAAAAAAGTGCAAAACCATTAAGCTTTGTTTTTTCTATCTTGATTATAATTATATATTATTTTTTGTTATCTACAAGTTTATCAATAGTAGAAAACATAAAAATTCCAATTTCGTTATTTTTAACATTTTTAATTTTACAAATACCTAATATTATATTATTCACAGTTTATCTCATAATAAACATTTTTTCAACCAACTAATGAAAACATTACAAAAATATTTATTAACTGAATTTTTAAAATTATTTTTTCCAATTTCGTTATTTTTTATTTTAATTTTTGCATCATCAGAATTTTTTTGGAGATTACCAGATTTTTTATATTTTAAACCACACTGGATAACAATAATATATTATTTATCCACACTGATACCACTATGGTTTGTACAAACATTGCCTATTGTAGTAATGTTATCGTCTCTACTTACAATTACTCATTTTATGTATACTAAAGAGCTTATATCTATCCAAACATTAGGTATAAATTTAAAAAAATTTTTTATTTCATGGTTAATTATTGGTATTTTAATAAGCATTGTAGGATTTTTTATACACGATAAATTGGCAACAAAAGGATTTCTGATTTCACAAAAAATTTTTAATGAAAAAATAAAATGTCAGCCTTCTCAAATTGAAAGTTTAAAAAATTTGTTTTATTATGACAATAAAAAAAATACTTTTGTTTTTATAAAAGAATATAACAACAATTCTTTAGACGCAAAAGATATAATTATAGAACAATATGATGAACAAAACAATTTAAACAAACAGATTATCTCGCCATATGCCAAAAGATATAAAAATATCTTAATTTTACATAACTGTATAATCCGTGAATTTAAAGAAAACAAATTTTTGAAAGAAAAATCGGTTTTAACATATGAATATCATCTACCGATAGATATTGAAGAATTTCAATATGATTATTCTTTAATACAGTTAGATTTTTTAACTGTAAAAAAATTGAAAAATATTTTAAAAACTTTAAAACTAAGTGGACAAAACACAGCAAGGATTTTGTCTGAGATAAGTTTTAGATATTCCATTGCTTTTTTAAATTTTATTTTAATTTTATTATCTGTTTCTTTGGGACAAAATATATCTTCACAATATGGAAAGTTTACAAGTTTTATATATACCATTTTAGCATTGATTGTTTATTGGATTTTATTATCTTTTTTAAGAACACTAGGAGAATTAAATATTATAAACCCAATAATTTCTGTCTGGATACCAAACATTTTATTTTTTGTTATTGGATTATTTTTGTATATAAGATAAGCTTAAGAAAAAATTATAATTTAAAACTTAAAAAAAGATTGTGCAAACCACTTAAATAGCTATGGTTTGCAAACGAATAGTTTATCAAAATATTTTTTATTTTTATTTCGAATCCGCAACTAAAACTTTCGTTATAAAATCCAAAATTATAACCTAAATCTAATATTATATTATAGTTTTTGTTTTTTGATTGATAAATTATACAAGAAACACCTGCTTTATAATTATCTTCTGTTTTTTTAGGATAATAATTTTGGTAACCAAATATAAATTTTATTCTGTTCATCTCTAAAGAAACTGCTTCATTATGCATCAAATTACTATTCATACCAAAACCTTTTATTACACTACCAATATTTAAAGATTTAAATATTTTATTATTTAACCTTCTTTCGTAAACTAAGCCAACATTGCCTCCCCAATATTGTGATTCAATATTAATTTTTTCAAATATACCATAACCACTTAAACCTAAATATAAATCATAATTTTTAGAAGAACTTATCTTTGATGAAAACCCAACTGCTAATAAAGAAACTGTATATTCTACAACTTCTCCTGTTTCATTACCTTCTATATTAAAAACTTTTAATTTTCCTGAAGAAAAATTGCCAAAAACAAAACTTACATTACCATCAGCTTCTTTTATTGAAAGTCCTAACAAGTTATATCCAGAATCTGCATAGTAAAACAACTTATTAAATTCTAAGTTGTATCCAGAATCAATTCTGTACAACATTGAAGGATTTGTTAATACATTAAAAGACCTATTATTTATTAAAGCTGTCTCTGAAGCTAAAGATAAACTTCTTGCTAAAGGTAGATTAATTATTTCAACTTGGTTCGCTAAAAGTAAGATTTTGTTAAAAAATATAAAAATTAAAAATATATACTTTTTCATTTTTTTATTATAAACTTTTCAACTTTATGAATATTTTTACCTTTTACTACTAAAAAATATAAACCATAAGATAAATTCTTATTTTCATCATCAACTGCATACCATTTTATAGTATGCTCACCAGATGAAAAATACATCTTACCAAAATTTTTTACTAATCTACCAGATAAATTATAAACTAAAATTTCAATTTCTGACGGTTCTGAAAGGTTAAATCCTATAGACATTAATCTTCCTCCATAAGTATAATTATTACCGATCCTTACTTCGTTTCTAACAAGACCTTCTATCTCCAATTTATCTAAAATATTAAAATTTGCATAAATTCCGCTATGATTAATATCAGTTAAATACACAGGTATAATCTTACCATTAGATGCAAATAGACTATAATCTGAAGGTAAGAAATTTATAACATTTTCAATTCCAGGAAAAGGATCACCGGAATCGCCATAATTCCATTCAACAGGTGTTCTATCCGCTTCAATCAAATCAACACCATAATGTGGATCACCGGAATTTATGTTATTCATATTCAACCTAGATAAATTTTTTGCAATATTATCATCAATTTTCCATATTAAAACTCCTTCACCTGGTAAAGACGAATCAAAAAGTGTTTTTCTTCTATATTCTACTAAAAAATATTCTTTTTGTGGATTATCAGCAGTAAGAATTTCTATTTTTATTATAGAAGATGATGATTCAACATAAGGAAGTTGTACATTTCTTTTTGTAGAAGATACAATTTCTAAATCAACCCAACTTAAAAAATCTTTACACCAAGCAGACAGATGCGCTGGTTGTGAACCTTGGGGATTTCCTAACCAAGTCCCATAATCCATCAAACACCAAGAACCAACTATACTATATTGCTTACCATCTGGTGACTGATAGTACAAATCTGGCAATCCCAATTGATGGCCAAATTCGTGACATATAACACCTATTGGTGAAGCATTATTTTCTTTCTCAGGCACTATTGTTCCATCAGTAAATCCGTTTACAGGACCATCATCCCAACTGACATACACAGACCATATATGACCATCAGGTGGTTTCAAAGATTCTGCACCATAACCTGCATGTAAAACCATAACATAGTCGTAATCTGAACTCCTAACTGAAGATGTAGAAATAGCATCTTTGACAAGTTGTGAAAGAGATTCTTGTGTATTTTGAGCATAGTAAGACACTGAATTAGACATTCTGTATGGTGTTGCTGTAGCTGTTAATGTTTTTGTAGAACCGCCTTGATAAAAAAATGTTATATCAAGTTGTAGTTGACCATATGAAACTTCACTATAGTATTCTTTTAACTTATTAAAAGTAGTATTTGCTTCTTTTAAATTTTCAAATTGTAGAGATTCAAAATCTACAATAATTACTGCAACTTTTTTTGTTCCAACAGTACCTAAAGTTTTAGCAATTTCTTTTCTTGGCGCACCTTTAAGTTTAAGATAAGAAACATCAACTAAGGATTTTGGTTTTATTTTTGGTTTGTTTTTATAATACTTTCCAGAAATATGTGGTGCTACTGAATAAAGAAGTGAAGAAGATAAAAAAGTAAAAAATAAAAAAAATAAAATCTTTTTCTTAAATTTCATTTATAAATAAATTATATTTATGTTATAGTATTATTATAGAACATACATTTGATAGTTAATAACTATAACTAAACTTTACACCAAAATAATGGCCAGAATAATTATACGGATAATATCTTTCAAATTTCATATTTGAACTCTGTTGTTGATAAGTATAAAATAACGAAACTTTTCTATGTTGGTCAACACTTTGTGATGTATAAATTAAAGAGTATAAAACTAAAAAATTGTTCTGTTTTTCATTTTCTATAAAATTATTATTTTCATCTCTTGGTTGACGAGATAAATAAGAAGTTATTTCAAATTCAGGTACAAAACTTAACATTTTTGTTTTTGTAAGATAAAAATTAAATGGTAAAGAAATTATAATTTTTGTATAATCATAATAATCTTTTACAACCTGTGGTGTTGAGGTTATAATATCATACGATGTTAAATACAAAAATGCTTGGTTTGAATCTTTATATCTAAAAGCAGTATATGGAGAAAAAGAAAGAAATTTTACTAATTTTAAACTTTCAGGATAATAATTTAACTCTAAAGAAAAATCTTTTTGTTTTTCTTGAGAGTATGTCCCAGTTTCGTTCAAAACTTGTTGGTTTATATAATTCTGTAGTATATACGAAAATCCAAAGTTATGAACTTTATAATTTCCCTTAACACGAAATACAAACATATGGTTATCTTGTTTTCCAGCAGTTGTTTCTTCTTTTCCTGTAATATATTCTTCAATTAAATTTGTATAATTAGGAAATTTTATAAAATTATATCCTAGCTGTCCTTTTAATTTAAAATTTTCTGAAAATTTATACTCAACTTCTTCTGATATACCAATCTTTTCATTATCATACAATCCTAATCCCCATAGTTCATTTGTTCCACTACGCCAAAAATCGTATCCGTAATTAAATCTTGTCTTAAAAACAAATAAGTTATATTTATATACATATTGCAAAGCTACCATATGACCCATCGTTCTTTGTTCAAATTGTTCTCCTTCTTGACGTTTAAGCCCAGGCCCTTCGTATCTTAACTGATAATAAAAAAGCCCAGTATGTTCTTCAGCAGCTTTAATAATAAAACCTATATCATTTGATAATACAGTTGTAAATCCCCATTTACCTTTAGAAGGCAAGTATATCCCTTCTGAAAAATTAAATGAATAATATGGCAACCATTTTTCTGCAAAAATTTTGTAAGCAAGTAAAAAAGGAAGTGATAAAAAAAATAAAACTTTTATCTTCATTCTCATATTTTCTTCTCCTTTTTAAAAAGTTGTGTTAACTTTCTTTATGAATTTTTTATATTTTATTGACGGTAAATTAAAAAATGATAAATGTGACTTTCTCTTCCAAACAACATAACAAATTTTAATACAAAAATCTCATAGCCAACATTTAAAGGTCGGCTATGGAACTCTTTTTCACTATCACCCACCTACTATCACCTGCCACCTAAATATAACACACCCATTTATCCCCTCTTGATAGAAGAGAGGTGTCTATTAATAATCTTTTTCACTTTTTACTTTCTCACTTTCTCCCTATCTCCTACCCGCCACCACCTATCACCTAATTATTGAGATATTTATAAATTCTTACTCCAAAGAGTTAACAGAACCTTTAAAAATTTATGGATTAAAACTGCCATTTATATGCTATATATGGATGTAAAACTAAAAGTCCTTCTGGGAAAATATCAAGACCTATCTGTAGATGGTTATATTCAGCACCAAGTCGTGCTACAACTTTTTTATATTTTATTCCGTAGGCCATCTGTGCAATGATTGTTTTTTTGGTATCAACAGGAAGCATTATCCCTGTAAACAAAAATGTATCATTAACATTAAAATTTATTTCGCTTAATGTGCTACCATAAAAATCTATCTCTTCTGGAAGTTTTACTTTTAAAAAAAATTCAGAATATTTTGTACCAAAATATAAAATTGTATTCTCAAAGGTTTTAGAAAAAACTATACCATAATAATAAACATTATTTTCAGGTTTTGATATTTCTTCACCATCCGAATTTTTTGACGGAATTAAATTTAACGCAAGAATTTTGCCAACACCACCAATTAATCCTATCTGAGGCACATATTTTGTTTCAGTATTAAACCTTGTTTTGAAAGAAATATTTCCTAAAGTTGTAGGAAATAATGTTGGGAAAACATTAGTTCTTATCCCAAAATATTTCTTTTTTAACCCTTCAATTTGTCCTGCAGGAAGTGGTGTACAATCTTCTATATTTTGTTGTAAATTAAAAAACAAATCTCCTGGGTTTTCTATAAAACTTAAACCAAAATCTATAATTTCTTGTTGTAAATCAAGAGTATAAGAAATATTAAATAGTGAAATTAAAAAAAATACAATAAAAAAATATAACAAAAATTTTTTCATAAAAATTCTCCTTATAAAAAATTTAAGATATACTTTATAAACATATAAAATTAAAATAATAAAATCAAACCAATAAAAAGAACAAAGAAAAAAATTTAACTAAAGAAATGTTATTTTTATATGAGACAAATTTTTTAATTTTTGTCTCCTTCTATTTTTACATCACTTATAGAAGGAGCAATTTGTTTAATTAATGCTATAACAATATCAGGTGTTACAACAAGATCTATATTGCGGTTATAGAAATTAGACCCCAGAGAATTATTATCATCTTTTCTTACAAAAATTATACTTTCAAACGCAATTTCTTTAAGTATAGTAAACGGATCTTTTGCTTTACCAGAGGTAAAATATGAAGGTGTTAAAATATCTCCGTTATTGTTTATTATATAACCTTCAGTTTGTAACCATAAAATATCTTTGTTATTAACTTTACCATCACCATTTATATCTTCTTTAACTGGCATTGGACCGTAAGTCCATGTCCATAGTTTAGCATCATCTTTTTCTTTACTTTTTCCTTCTGGTAATTCACCTTTTATATCTTCATCATAATCAGTATCAACTTGATATTTCTTGTTACCATTTGAAACTTCTATGTTAATTTTACCGTCAAGTTTTTCTTTACCATCTTTATATTTTTTTTCAAAAATAACTTCTTGAAGAAAACTATCTTTATAACTATTAGTAATTTCAGAATACATCCTTGTAGGATAAAAATTTAAACTGTCATCTTTATTTTTTTCAGTAATATATTTTGGCCATTCTGAAATTTTTTGTGGTAAATCTTGATTAAATTCTATTCCTACTTTAAGAATATCAATTCTTGGTTTATCAGAATCTATCTCTTGTGCGTAATCTTTATAATATCCTCTGTATTTATACATATCCCTTTTTGTAATATTTATAAATTCAACTGCATTATTTTTATTTCTTGAAATAACCTGTTCTACACGGGTTAAATTACCGTGTATATCTCTTAATGTTCTACCTGACTGAAAATCTGCATCTTTTGTCTGTTGTATTATTTCGTTAACATAATATTTTTCTAACCTTGCCTCGTTTACAAAATTTCGTAGTTCTTCTTTCAACTTAGCAAAATCTTCTTTTGTAAATTGTTCTTTTTCTGTTTTTTGCTGGATTTTTTGTTCTTCTTTCTTTTGTATTTTTTCAGTTTCACCTTTTTGTTCAACTTCAACATCTTTAAATTCTTCTAATACACTATTTATTTTATCTTCAGAAGCAGTAAATTTTTCTCCTAAAGTTCCTTGTTGAGTTAAATTACAAAATTCGTTTTGTGAAACTTCTAATGAACCACCAAAATTGTCATTGAATAAAACATTACCTTCTATAACTAAAATTTCAGTTTGGTTATCAATATAACTTAAAACAAACTCTGTTCCACGGACAGATGCAACACATACTGCTGTTTTCACTTCAAAAATTTGCGAAGTTTGTAACCCTTTAACTTTACTTTTCAGTTTTCCTTCATCTAAATAAACAGATATTTTTTCAACAAGATTTTCTATCACAATTTGTGTATTTTCTGCCACAGTAACGGTGCTACCATTAGGAAAAAGTAATACAACTTTACTTTTTTGTAATGTTTTTATTTTATCTTCTTCTTTTAATACTATACCTTTTTCTTTAATATTTACCCATTGATTATCTTGCCAAATCAACACATTGCCAATATAATTATATACTATAACTTCTTCTGCTTTTAAAACAAAACTTAAAAATAAAATAAATATACCTATTGCAATAATTATTTTTTTCATTTTTTGTGTTACCTCCTAAAGTTTAAGTTCTTTTAATTAAGTATATAATATATTCCTTAAATAATGTCAACATAAAGTAAAAAAAATCATATTTGATTATTTTTTACAATTAATATAATACCTAAAGAGATAAAAAAATGAGAAAAAATTATATTTTAAAAATAATTTATATTCTAAAACAACTGTGTAAGAAAATTAAAAAGGAAAGTTTATTTAAAAATAAAACTTACAAATTTGCCCCCAAGGGGATTTGAACCCCTGCTGCGGGCTTGAAAGACCCGTGTCCTGGACCTGGCTAGACGATGGGGGCAAGGCAAGAATGGTATTCTCTATTTTAACAAAACTTGTTTTTTTAGTTTTAAACTTTCTATGTTCTTTAAAGCTTCTTTTGCAGCATTTTGTTGTGCTTGTTTTTTAGTTTTTCCTTTACCATAACCTAATAATTCTTTGCCTAATTTTACAATACAATCAAACTCTTTATTATGATCAGGCCCTGTCTCTTTTACTATTTCATATTGAGGTAAAGTCTTAAATTCTTTCTGCAATATTTCTTGAAGTATACTTTTGTAATCTTTTAATTCTATATCTATTTCTTTAGATAAAAATTTTTTTATAACAAAATCACGACATTTATCAATCCCTTGGTCTAAATAAATAGCACCAAGTATTGATTCAAAAGTTCCTGCTATAATCGTATCTTTTTTTCTTCCACCAGAAGTTTCTTCTGCTGTACTTATCAAAATATATTTATCTAATCTTATCTCTTTAGCCCATTTTGATAACTGTTGTTTTGAAACTAAAACAGATTTTAACTTTGACAATTCTCCTTCATCTTTTGTAGGATATGACTTATATAAAAATTCTGCAACAATTACTGCTAATACGCTATCACCTAAAAATTCTAATCTTTCATTATTAATTTTAGTTTTATTTTCTACTGACCAAGATTTATGTATAAGCGCTGTTTTTAAAATTTCTTTGTTTTTAAATTTTATACCTAAGAGATTTTGTAATTCTTCTATTTTTTCCATAAAAAATTATTTATATTTCTTTACAACTATCACTGCGTTATGTCCACCAAAACCAAACGAATTTGAAATTGCAACATTTATTTCTTTTTCAACTGATTTATTTGGAACATAGTAGAGATCACATTCAGGATCTTGTGTTTCATAATTTATAGTTGGATGAATAAAATTATTTTCCATACACATCAAAATAGCAGCAAGTTCTATAGCACCAGCTGCACCTAAAAGATGTCCTGTCATAGATTTTGTTGAAGATATTGGAATTTTGTATGCATATTCACCAAAAACTTTCTTTACTGCTAATGTTTCACATTTATCATTAAGTGGTGTAGAAGTTCCGTGAGCATTTATATAACTTACTTCTTCTAAATTTACTTCAGCATCTTCTAATGCTCGTTTCATACACAATGCTTGAGCTGTAGCATCTTCTCTTGGCGCTGTTATATGGTAAGCATCATCTGTTGCAGCATAACCTGCAAGTTCTGCATAAATTTTGGCTCCCCTTTTTAAAGCATGCTCAAGTGTTTCCAAAACAAACACAGCAGCACCTTCGCCCATAACAAATCCATCTCTATTTTTATCAAACGGTCGTGATGCTTTTTTAGGTTCATCATTTCTTTCTGACAAAGCTTTTGCAGAACAAAATCCTGATAATCCTAAAGGAGTAATAGCTGCTTCAGAACCACCAACAATTATAACATCTGCATCTCCATATCTTAATATTCTCAACGCGTCACCTATTGCATGATTTGACGATGCACAAGCAGAAGTAACACCATAATTAGGTCCTGTAAAACCATACTCTATAGCGATCTCACCTGCAGCAATATTTATTATTTCCATAGGAATAAGAAATGGACTTATTCTTGAAGGACCTTTCTCTAACAAAACACGCATCTCGCGTTCTATTGTTGCAATACCTCCTATACCAGAACCTATTATCACACCGATTCGTGATAAATCTTCATTTTCTAATTTTAACTTAGCATCTTCAATAGCCATCTTTGCAGCAGAAAACGCAAACTGGCAAAACCTGTCCATTCTTCTAGATATTTTTTTCTCTATATAATTTTCAGGATTAAAATCTTTCACTTCAGCAGCAATTTTTGTTGGATATTGAGAGGTGTCAAAGGAAGAAATTAAATCAACTCCACTAACACCATCTTTTAACGATTTTGTAAAATTTTCTTTTCCAATCCCTATAGGAGAAATTATACCTACTCCTGTAATAACAACTTTCTTTTTTTCCATAAAAAATCCCTCTACATTTTTAAAATCTTACTTACTTAATTTTGTTTTAATATAATCAATTGCTTGTCCGACAGTTTGAATTTTTTCCGCATCTTCATCTGGTATTTCTATACCAAATTGTTCTTCTAAAGTCATAACTAACTCTACAGTATCAAGAGAATCAGCGCCTAAATCGTTTACAAAAGATGCGTTTTCTGTAACTTCATTTATATCAACTCCTAAAGATTCTGCTACTATAGATTTTACTTTTGCTGCAATATCTTCTGTCATATATTTTTATCCTCCTTTTAAAATATAATCTTAAATTTATTTTTAATAAACTTTATAAAAAAACTGATCACATATACATTCCGCCATTTACAGAAATAACTTGTCCTGTGATGTAACTTGATTCTTCTATTGACAAAAACCAAACTGCGTTTGCAACATCTTCTGGTTCGCCTAACCTGTTTAAAGGAATGTATTCCTGTAATTTTTTCTTTTGTTCTTCAGACAAAATATCTGTCATTCTTGTTTTTATATATCCTGGAGCAACCGCATTCACTAAAATATTTCTTGCTGCAAGTTCTTTTGCAAGAGTTTTTGTCAAAGCGATAAGTCCACCTTTAGAAGCAGAATAATTTGCTTGTCCTGGATTGCCCATAAGACCAACTACAGAAGCTATATTTATAATTCTACCACTTCTTTGTTTCATCATATATTTTGACACCGCTTTAATAAAATTAAAACACCCTTTAAGATTAACATCTAAAACTTTATCCCATTCTTCTTCTGTCATTTTAATTATCAAATTATCTTTTGTAATTCCTGCATTGTTTACTAAAACATCAATTCTATTAAATTTTTTTATTGTTTCATCAACACAATTTTGTACTTCTTTAAAATTTGTAACATCAACTTTAAATACCAAAGTTTCAACAGCAAATTCTGAAACAATTTCTTTTGCAGTATCTTCTGCATTTTGTAAATCTACATCTACAATTACACAATTTGCACCTTCTGAAGCAAGTTTTTTAACAATACTTTTACCAATACCTTGTGCTGCACCAGTAATTATTGCAACTTTGTTTAACAACTTTTTTTCGCTCATAATTTTTTTCCTTTTAAAAAAATTATTTTAAATTGTCAAGAGTTGAATTTAAATTATTTATATTTTCTATATTAAAAATCTTCACATCTTTATTAACCAAAATTTTTTTAACCATACCTGAAATAACTTTCCCAGGACCACATTCTATAAAAATTTCACCACCATTTTCTGAAATATATCTTATTGTATCTTCCCACAAAACTGGATGGTTAATCTGTAATTTTAAATTTTCAACAATTTCTTTTTTTTCAATATGTGGTTTTGCATCATAATTCATAACGATTGGTATATTTGCATTATTTATATTTAAATTGTCAAGAATTTTAGAAAAAACTTTTTGTGCGTCGTCCATCAATGAAGAATGAAACGCTCCTGAAACATTAAGTTTTATATTTTTAATTTTTTTATCATTTAACAAACTTTGTAGTTTATTTATCGCTTCTATCTCACCTGCTACAACAATTTGCTGTGGTGTGTTAAAATTTACAGGTTCAACTATAAATCCTAAACTTTTTATTTCATTACAATAATTTTTCAACTCTTCCTTGTCTACATTTAAAACAGCAATCATACTGCCTGGAGTTTTTTGTCCAACTTCTGCCATAATTTTAGCTCTCATATTTACAACTTTTAATGTATCTTCAAAACTTAATGCGCCAGAAACACATACTGCAGTGTATTCTCCCAAACTATGTCCTGCTAAAAAATATATATTTTCTAATATCTGAGGATGATTGTGTTTTAAAATCTCAAAAATTATATACGATGTTAAGAAAACAGATGGTTGAGTATACTCTGTCTGAAGAAGTTTCTCCTGCGGTCCTTCAAAAATAATTTTTGTTATATCATAACCTAAAATTTCGTTTGCTTTTTTATAAAATTCTTTGACATAATCAAAACTGTCATAAAAATCTTTGCCCATGCCAACAAACTGACTCCCTTGACCTGGAAACAAAAAAACTATCTTTTTCATAATATTACTCCTTATAGTAAAACTTTAATTTAAAAATTCTATTCCAAACTCTATTGTGTTAAGATCTACAAACGATTTATACCATTTAAGGATATATTTTTTATTAATATCATCTCCTTCAATATTAGCAAAAACCTCGCCATTGGAAAAAATTTCAGGTAGTTTTTCAAAATTATAAATTTTACATTTTTGTTTTTCATCACATTCTAAATGTAAAATATCTTTTAATTTAGGACATTTGTTGCAGTAAAACATTTTAAAAAATATTAACCTCATACCATGTTCAGAAACATCTTTAACCCACACAGGCAAATTTTGGTGTACATCTTTTAATTTTATTTCACCTTGAAGAAAAACTTTCTTTCTTATACTTTTTCTTTTTTCTTCTATGAAATCGAACATAAAAAAGTCCTCTGTTATAATTTAATTATTGATGCACCCCAGGTAAACCCTCCACCAAAAGCAACTAATTCTACAACAGAACCTTTTTTAATTTTTCCTTGAGAGATTGCTTCATCTAATCCGACAATAACAGTTGCTGCTGACATATTACCATATTTATTTACATTAATAAAGACCTTTGAAGTATCTAATCCCAATCTTTCTCCAACAGCATTAATAATTCTTAAATTTGCTTGATGTGGAACTAAAAGGTCAAGTTGTTGTGGAGTAATATTAGCTAATTCACACGCTTTTAATGCTGTCTCCACCATTTTTGTTACGGCAATTTTAAAAACTTCTTTTCCACTCATAACTACAGTATGCAAATTTTTTTGCACAGTTTCTAAAGAAGCAGGCATTCTTGACCCGCCAGCTGGAAGATATAATAATTCGTCATAGTTTCCATTTGCTGCTAAACATGTAGATAATATAGAATCTTCATCATTCTCATCTTCAGTTGAAGTTAATAACATAGCACCTGCTCCATCACCAAATAATACACAAGTATTTCTGTCTTTCCAATTAGTAAATTTTGACATAGTATCTGCTGCTATCAATAACAAATTTTTACTCTTTCCTGATTTTAACAATCCTTCTGCTAAAGTTAATCCATATATAAATCCACTACATGCAGCAGAGATATCAAACGCTGTTGGTTCATTTTTCCCACCTAATTTTTTGTGTACCATACATGCTGTGGAAGGAAAAAACATATCCGGAGTTACAGTAGCAACTATTATTGTATCTACATCATCTGCAGTTAAATTTGCTTTTTTAAGACAAGTTTTAGCAGCTTCTGTAGCAATATCACTTGTTGCAATATTTTCTTCTACAATTCTTCTTTCTTTTATGCCTGTCCTCGTAGTAATCCATTCATCAGAAGTATCTACCATTTTTTCTAAATCAAAATTTGTCAATATTTTAGAAGGAAGATACGACCCTGTAGATAAAATCTTAACTTTTTTCTTCATAAAAAATTCCTTCCATTGAAGTAGAAATTATTGAATTTAAATTTTTTTCTACCATTTGTTTTGCTACTTTTATAGCATTTTTTATAGCTTTTGCGTTAGACCTACCATGAGAAATAATACAAACTTTCTCCAACCCGAGCAACGGCGCTCCACCATATTCTGTAAAATCAACTTTTTTTCTTAAATCTCTTATAGCATTCCATACAAAAGGTAAAGCAAACCATGCAAAAGGATGTCTTTTCAAAGATTGTTTTATTAATGATAACAACATCTCAGCTACACCTTCACCAAATTTTAATATTATATTCCCTACAAATCCGTCAGTAACTACAATATCTGCAATACCAAAAGGTATGTCTTTACCTTCAATATTACCTATAAAATTTAAATCTCTACATTGTTTTAGAATTTGATATGTTTCTAATATTTGGTTGTTCCCTTTACTTTCTTCACTACCTATAGATAATAAACCTACCGTCGGATTTTTTTTGTTTAAAATATATTCACTATAAATTTTTCCCATATA
>JBKBRH010000005.1:5457-23741 GCA_046292225.1 Endomicrobiia bacterium | reverse complement strand
GCAGTAATATTAATTTTTTCGGCAAGATCTATAGAATCTAAAGATTGTATATAATCTGAAATAGAAACAACTTTGTTAACTTTATTTTTCTGCAGGTGTCCTATAAAATGCCAGATATATTTTTCTAAAGGAAAGTTTTTATTTTTTAACTCTTGATATTTATACTGCATCTGTTGAGCATAACTTTCAGCAATATCCGTAACACCTATATTCCAAAGTTTAGAAATTACAGAAACATCCGATACATATTTAGTTACTACAACTATTTTTATATTTTTAGCAAATTTTTCTACTTCTTCTTTTAACCTAAAGAACTTCTCTTTTATATACTCAAAATTCATTAAATTTTTATACAAAATTTTTATCAAAAAATCAAGAATTTTTGGAATTTGACAAGTTATTTTATCAATTTTGAGATTAAATCTTTGAGTTTAAAAATTAATTCATATACAACACTTCTTTGAATTTTTATTGCATTATAAGGACAGGTTTCTAAACAACAAAAACAAGAAATACAATTTTCTCTAAAGACAAAATAATTTTTGTTTATATACTTTATTGTTTTTTTAGGACAAATATCATAACATTTGCCGCATTTTCTACATTTTTCTTGCAATATAAAAGGATAAAACCAAAAAAATGGTTTTATTAAATTTAAAATCCATTTAGGTAAAACTGAGATAAAAAATGTTGTCTGTGGAAAAACAAAATTTTTAAATTCTAATTCTGACTTAAAATTATGATATATTATATTTGGTTTTTTTAATTTTAATATTCTATCATAAAACTTTGTTGATTTTTTAAAAAATTTGTAGAGTATGAACCAGTCAACAGATTCTGCATCGTCAGAAGTAAGTATAACAGAAAACTTTTTTACATTGCCACCAGAAGGACCTTCTCCATCCATACCCATTATTCCATCTACTATTGTTAATTCAGGTTTTTTATACTGATACACAGTATAAAGAATCTCAAAAAAATCTTCTGAATTTAAAGCATACCTGTGATAAATTGCTTTTGTCATACCAGGGACTAATCCATACATATTTTTTATACCGCAAGTTAAAAACATAAGAGAATGTGTCTTAAGTTTTGGTAAATTAATTATATAATCCACATCTTCAACAATTTTTGAGATAATAATTTTTTTTAACCCAAATTTGTTAAATTCAAATTCTATTTTAGGATAGGTTGTGAGATTTAATATTTCTACATTTTCTTTCTCACAAACATCTTTTATTCCTGTTGTTTTTATTACTTCATTAAAATTTAAAGTTGAAGGACTATCTCCAACAAATATTCTGCAGTTGAAGCATTTAAACAATCTTATCACAGCAGACAGAAATTCTGGATGGGTAGTAACAGATTTTTCTGGTTTTTGTGCAGAAAGTAGGTTAGGTTTTAAAAGAATTTTTTTGTTATAAAATTTTTCATAATTAAAAAAATTAATCTGCTGTTTTAATATTTTATATATTGTAGTACTTTTATATTCTTCACAAGTTGAAATAACAACAAGTTTATCGTTTTTCATATTTAAAATTAAACTTATTAAAATAATTTTTTAAAAAATCAAAAAATAAAAAAATCATTGCTAAAGGTAGTTTCAAAATTCTTTTTATTCTTGATGGCTGAATAAGTAATCTATAATACCATTCAAGGCCAATAATTTGAAATAATCTTGGCGCACGAGGAATCTTCCCACTTATAACATCAAAACTTCCTCCAACACCTATTACTATTCTACAGTTTAGTTTATTTAAATTTTTAAAGATCCATTTTTCTTGTATTTCAGTAGGCAATCCTACTAACAAAATATCTACTGACTTAGCATTAATATCTTTTATAACCTCGTTAGTTAAATTTTGTGAGTTTAAAAAATATCCATGATGTGCACCACAAATTTCTAACAAATATTTTTTTTCTAAAACAAATTTAGTTTTTGAAACAACTTCTTTAGTGCTTCCTAAAAGATAAATTTTATAATTTTTTCTTTTTGATAACAAACATAAATAATCTATTAATTCAATCCCAGGTTGTCTTTTAAAAAATTTAAAGTTAAAAATATTAACAAAAAAAGTTATACCAAAAGAATCTGCAATTACTAATTTAGAATTTTTTACTGCAAGATATGTTTCAAAATCTTTTTTTGTCTGGTAGTAAATAAGTGTGTTTAATGTAGTAATTTGGCAGGGATTTTTTGTCTCAGTAATGATAGTATCAATTAATTTTATTGTTTCGTTAAAATCTTTGCTAAAAAAAATTTTTATACCATTAATTTCATATACAAACATTATAAATATTATACAGCAACTTCTGCTTTTTGTAATTTTATAGCAATTATTTTAGACACACCCAACTCTTCCATAGTAATACCATACAATGTATCAATAAACTCCATTGTACGAGTATTATGTGTTATTAAAATAAATTCTGTATTTTTAGAAAATTCTTTCAATAATTTCATAAATCTTACAACATTTGTGTCATCTAATTGTGCATCTGCTTCATCTAAAATACATACAGCAGAAGGTTTTACCATAAAAAATGAAAATAATAACGCAAACGCTACTAACGATTTTTCTCCACCAGATAAAAGATTTATATTTTGATGTTTTTTGCCAGGAGGTTGAACTATTATTTCTATACCTGAATCCAAAATATTATTTTCGTCAGTTAGAACTAATTCAGCATTACCACCTTCAAACAAAATATTGCATAAGTTAATAAAATTGCTTCTAACTTTTTGAAATGTTTCTTTAAAATTTATACTGATTTGTTGATTAATTTTAAAGATTGCATCTTTTAAATCCTGTTGCGATTTTATCAAATCTTGTTGTTGTGTAACAAGAAGATTATATTTTTCTTCTAACTGTGCATACTCTTCTGGTGCAGCAAGATTTATCGCTCCCATAGATTCAATTCGTTTTTTAAGTTTTTCAATCTGTTGAACATCTACATCTTTAACATCGCCATACATATCTTTTGCTTCATCTAAAGTAAGATTATATTTTTCTTTCAACAAATTTATGTAGTTATTTTTGTTATTACTTAATATACTTTTTTGCATCTCCAAATTATTTATCTGTTGCTGTAATTGTTCTTTTTGATTTATCAAATCTTTAATTTGTACCTCTAAATCGTTAAGTGTGATTCTTTTTTTATCCAGTTGAGAAGTAATATCGGCAATTTCTTTTACGAGATTTTCTCTTTTACTTAACAAAATATTCAGATTATTTTCTTCTTCAACAATATTTTGTTGTGTTTTTAATATGTATTCTTTAACATCTTTTAT
The DNA here is from genome assembly GCA_046292225.1 of Endomicrobiia bacterium. GTDB lineage: Bacteria > Elusimicrobiota > Endomicrobiia > DTEH01 > DTEH01 > JANXDG01. The sequence continues at coordinate 20,449 of JBKBRH010000005.1, read as the reverse complement.
CTCTTTTTCTAAAGATAAAAGTTTTTGTTCATTCATATTTATCAAACTATTTTTTGTTTCTATTTCAGATAATAAATTGTTATATTGTTCTTCAAACCGTGCATATTCAGAATTTATATTTAAATATTCGTCTACGACTTTGTTTGATTGTAGTTGAGAAATTTCTGATAATAAAACATTGATTTCTTCTCTTAATTTTTTTTCCTCATCATCAAAATTTTTTACTTCAATGTTTAAGTTATCAACCTTTGATTCATAATCTTGGATTTGCTTTTCTAAATTTACAGAATTTGTAGATAACACACCAGCAAGTTCTAAAACAGATTTTAAATATTCTTCTTTTTCTATTTTTAACTGTTTTAATTGTTTAATTTGTGCCTCTAACGACACTAATTCTTTTTCTAATAAACCTTTTTCTTCAATATATTTTTGATATTTTTCGTTCAAATCCTGTATTTCTTCATTTAAAACTTTAATTTCAGATGAAACATTGTTAAGTTTCACTTCAATCGTATAAAAATCTTCCGGTTCTTCTTTAATCTCATATTTGCCACTGTGAAATATAAAATCAGATTTAAAACCATCATCTATAAGTTCTATTTTAGAAAACAAAAATTTTACAACTTTATCAAATTTCTTGTCATAATTTAAAATCTGCAAAATTTTTTCATCTACAGGATAAAATATATCTTCATCTAAAGCATCTAATTTCTCTTTTATTATAAAAGTAGCAAATCCTAAAGAATTTTCCTTTAACAACTTTGATATTTCTAAAGCATCCTTTTCTTTTTCTACCACAAACCATAATAATCTGTTACCTAAATAGCTTGAAATCATAGAATAATGTGTAGATGGTATCTTTAGCAATGTTCTTATTGGAACACATAAGTTTAACAAATTTTTTTCTTCGAGCAATTTTGCAATTTTGTTAATATTTATTCCAAAAGTAGCAAAATTTTTATCTATATTTTCTAACTTTGTAGATAAAGCATAAAACTCTTTATTTTTTTCTTCAACTAAAATTCTTTTTTGTTTTAATTGTTCTAAAATATTGTTAATTTCATATGAAAGTTGATTTATTTTTTGTTCCAACTTTATTTGGGTGTTTTCAAATTCAGCTATCATTTTGTTTATATCATTAATTTTTTCTTCTAACGAAACTTTTTCTTTCTCATTTAAAGTTACTTCTTTATTAACACTATTTAATTCTAAATGTAATCTTTGTAGCTCTTTTGATAGAACAACAATATCATTTTTTATTTTTGCCCGGGTATATGAAATTTCACTGATTTGTTTATTTTTTTCTTTAAGTATCTCTTGTTTGCTACTAATTTCATCTCTATATTTATTATATTCTTGTTGATATGCTAATTTTTTCTCATAAAGAGAATTTATATTTTCTTCAAAAGAAATTTTTTTGTTTTTTAATTCTAGTAGTTCGTTGGTATATACTTGGTTTCTATCTTTTAAAGTTTCTATTTCAAGATTTACCTTATTAATATTTTCCTCAGACCTAAAAATTTCTTGTTTGTAATTTTCAATTTTTTGTGTAGCAAGCGAAATCTGTGTTTCAACATACGCAAGGTCATCTTTGAATTTTATAAATTCTTTCTCAAGTTCTGTCAAACTTAATTTTATTTCAGCACCTTGTGCTTCTTTTGATGTAATCTCTGTAGCTAAAGGAGTGTATTTAGAAATAAGTTCTTGATACAAACTTTCAATTGTTTGCAATTCTTGTTCTATACTATATATTTGTTTTACAAAATGTGCACATTCTAACATTTCTAATTCTTGTTTATACTTTTGATAATTTTTTGCTTTTTTTACTGCTTGTTCTAAAGAACTCATTTGATCTTTCAAATAAGCAAGTATATCTTCAACACGTGCCATATCAAGTTTTACTCGTTCAAGTTTCTTTAACGCTTCTTCTCGTTTAACTTTATATTTTGCAATACCTGCAGTCTCTTCAAACAACAATCTTCTTTCTTCTGGTTTTGCTGAAACAACAAATTCTACTTTACCTTGTGGAATAATGCTATACCCATCGGAAGAAAGTCCTGTGTCTAATATTAAATCTTTTATATCTTTTAATCTACACGGTGTACGATTGATAAAATATTCTGTTTCGCCACTACGATAAATTTTTCTTGTGATAGAAACTTCTTCGTAGTCAATCGGGAAAATTCTTTTTTGGTTGTCAAAAGTTATTGTAACTTCACAATAATTAAGTTGTGGTTTACTCTCAGAACCTGCAAATATTATATCTGTTGGAGTTTTTGCTCTTATTTCTTTTAAAGATTGTTCTCCTAAACACCATTTTATAGCATCTACAATATTTGATTTTCCAGAGCCGTTGGGTCCAACTATACCATTAATGTCTGAATCAAATTCTATTATTGTTTTTTCTGCAAAAGATTTAAATCCATAAATTTCTAACCTTTTTAACATAAACTTTTACTCCTTTTAAAGTTAAATTTTCTCAAATATAAATTTTATTAAGTCAATATTTAAGTTTATTAAGCAGTGCTTTTATTTTTAAACCTTCAAATATTTTTTACCAAATTTTTCTATCTTTTTATTTTATTTTGTTATTTTTTACCAAATTATTTTATAAATGTCAATATTACATTATTAAGAATAATTAGATAATAGAGTTATTTGTTTTACACAATTTATTTTTAAAATTTATATTTTCAGTTGCAATTTGCTAACTTTTTATTGACTTTATGATTTGAAATAAATATAATATATATGAAAATGCTGCCGCGATGGCGGAAATGGCAGACGCACACGGCTTAGGACCGTGTTCCGAAATGGAGTGAGGGTTCAAATCCCTCTCGCGGCAGAAATTTGTTTACTGAAACTACTGCTAAGAAAGGAGATATTATGGAATTAGTAAAAACAGAAATAAAAAAAATTGATGATTGCAAAATGAAATTAAAGATAGAAGTAGACAAAAAATTAATAGATAAAAACTATGAAGAAACTTGCAAAGAAATACAAAAAGAAGCAGAGATTCCTGGATTTAGGAAAGGTTCTGTTCCTTTAGAAATTATAAAAAAACGTTTTTCTGAAACATTGAGAGAAAAAACTATAAATAAAATAATCAATGAAACATTACCTAAAATATTAGAAGAAAAAAATATTAACTACATAGCTAATACATTAAAAATAGAAAAATTAGATTTCAAAGAAGATAAAAATATGGTTTATGAAGTTGTATTAGAAGTTGAACCAGAAGTTAAACTTAAATCTTATAAAGGTTTAAAACTAAAAAAAGAAATAAGACAAGTTACACAAAAAGATATTGATAAAGTTCTAAACGAACTAAAAGAACATAATGCAAAACTTGTTGTTTCAGAAAAAACAAATATCACAAAAGAAGATGTTAATCCTCAATCAAAAATTTTTTGTATAGTAAACTACAAAATTTTTTCTGATAATAAAGAATTAAAAAATTTTGAAGGTAAAAATGTATTAATAGATCTTTCTAAAGATACCTTACCAAAAGGCTTTAAAGAAGGTTTAATTGGTATGTCAAAAGGAGAGAAAAAAATCCTTAAAGTAGAATTTCCAGTAAATTTTCCTCAAGGAGAACTTATGGGGAAACAAGTTGATATGGAAGTTGAACTTATAGGAATCAAAGAAAAAGAGTTGCCTGAAATAAACGATGATTTTGCAAAAGATTTAGGTTATAAAAATAAAGAAGATTTAATTTCTTCAATAAAACAATCTTTGAAATCAGAGTTGGATAAAGAAACAAATGAAAAATTAAAAAAACAAATTTATGAAATTCTCATTCGGGAACACAATTTCGTTTTGCCAGAAATAGAAGTAAAGCAACATTATCAAGAAATTGTAAATTCTATAAAACAAGATTATCTTTCCCGAGGTGGTAAAGAAGAAGATTTTAAACTTAACGAAGAACAAAATAAAAATTTGCTAAAAAAAGCAGAAGATGAAATAAAATTAAAATATATACTAAAAAAAATCATAAAAGAAGAAAAAATTGAATTAACAGAAGAATTAATTGAAAAAGAGAAAGGCAAATACTTATCTTTGTATCCCACAAAAGAAAAAGAAATCAATGATTATTTTGAAAAAAATTTTTATACTATTGCATCTAATATTTTAGAAGAAAAAATTTTTGAACTTATTATTTCTAACGCTAAAATTAAAGAAGTAGACATTACAGAAAAGTAGAAAGATTATTAAAATTTTTATAAGTTATTTTTTAAAGGAGGATTTCTATGCCAGCAATAATTCCTACAATAATAGAAAGATGGAACCAAGGTGCTGCTGTAGGATATGATATATTTTCTCGCTTATTAAAAGATAGAATAATTTTTGTAGGTGGTTATGGTGGTGCAATAACAACAGATATTGCTGATTTAGTAATTGCCCAACTTTTATATCTTGAAGGAGAAGATCCAAACAAAGATATATTTTTATACATAAACTCGCCTGGTGGTATGGTAACTGCTGGACTTGCTGTATATGATACAATGCAATATATAAGTTGTCCTATTACAACAGTATGTGTAGGTATGGCGATGAGTTTTGGTGCACTACTTCTTGCTGCAGGGACAAAAGGTAAGCGTTTTGCTTTACCACATGCAAGAATTATGATACACCAACCACTCATATATGGTGAAGGGTTAAGTGGTGCTGTAACAGATATTGATATAGAAACAAAAGAGTTATTACACACAAAACAAAAACTTATAGAAATTTTGGCAAAACATACAGGTCAACCTATAGAAAAAATCAGACAAGATACAGAACGTAATTTTTATATGTCAGCAGAAGAAGCTAAACAATATGGTATAATAGATGAAGTAATCATAAGTAGAAAAAATTTAAAATAGTATGAAAGAGAAAATTTATTGTATAATGTGCAACAAAGAGTTAAATGATACAAAAAAAGAAATAAAGTTTATAGGTAAAAATGATATTTATATTTGTGAAGAATGTATAACATTGTCATACGAACTTTTATCAAGATTAAAAACTGCCAATTTACATAAAAAAACATTAGAAAAACTTCCAACCCCTAAACAGATAAAATCATATTTAGACCAATATGTTGTAGGACAAGAAGAAGCAAAAAAAATTCTTTCTGTTGCTGTGTATAATCATTATAAAAGAGTATTCTTGTTAAAAAATATCGACGATGTTGAGATACAAAAGTCCAATATATTACTTATAGGTCCTACTGGTAATGGTAAAACATTGCTAGCAGAAACATTAGCTAAAATATTAAATGTTCCTTTTGCAATAGTAGATGCTACTGTATACACTGAAGCAGGATATGTTGGTGAAGATGTAGAAAATATTTTGTTGCGTTTATTACAATCAGCAAATTTTGATATAAAATCTGCAGAATGTGGTATTGTTTACATTGATGAAATAGACAAACTTTCAAGAAAAAGTGATTCACCTTCTATAACAAGAGATGTTTCAGGTGAAGGTGTACAACAAGCATTGCTTAAAATTCTTGAAGGTACAATATCAAATGTTCCACCACAGGGTGGTAGAAAACATCCTCATCAAGAATTCATACAAGTAAATACAAGAAACATATTATTTATCTGTGGGGGAGCATTTGAAGGATTACAAAAAATTGTAGAAGACAGATTAAATAAAAAGAAAATTGGTTTTATCAAAGAAATTGATAAATCAGAAAAAGGAATACAATGGTATAAATATTTACAACCAGAAGATTTAATAAAATATGGGCTAATACCAGAACTTGTTGGAAGATTACCTGTTGTAGCAGTAACTTATGAACTCTCTGAAGAGGAACTAAAAGATGTTTTAGTAAAACCAAAAAATTCTTTAATAAAACAATATAAAAAAATGTTTGAACTTGAAGGGATAGAATTAGAATTTACTGACGATGCAATTACCAAAATTGCATATTTAGCGAAACATCGTGGTAGCGGAGCTCGAGGATTAAAAACGATATTAGAAAATATTTTGATAAACGAAATTTATGAACTTTCTGAAGACAAAACGGTAGCAAAATGTATAATAAATTCAGACGTTGTTTTAGGTAAAACAAAACCTGTGTATATAAAAAAACAAGAAATAAATAAAAAAACTGCTTAAACAAGGAAAAAAATTATGATACAACAAAATTTATATCCTGAAAAACTTCCATTTATACCTTTAAGAGATACTGTAGTATTGCCAAATTCTGTAATACCACTAAATTTAGGTAGAGATATTTCTATTCGTGCTGCAGAAGATGTTTTATCAAAACAAGAAAAATTTATTATTGTAAGTTGTCAGAAAAGACCTAACATTGAAAGACCTAATTTTGAAGATGTTTATAAAATTGGTACTTTAGTAAAAATTCTGCAATCTTTAAAAACTCCAGACGGTACTTTAAAAATTCTTATTGAAGGAGTTGAAAGAGTAGAAATTCTTGAGTTTAATTATACTCCAAAAGGATTTATAGAAACAAAATTTAATGTTTTAAAAGAATTTAAAGAAAAATATAATCCTGTTGAAATAGAAGCGTTGTATCGTAAAGCAAAAGAAGAATTTGAAGAATATTTAAAACTAAATCGTAAATTACCGCAAGAATTAATATTGTCTTTGCAAACAATACAAGAACCTGCAAAATTTGCCGACACTGTAACAACATATCTACCTTTAAAAATCCAAGATAAACAACAAATATTAGAAGAAATCAATTTAAAATCTCGTCTTGAAAAAGTTATTAAGTTCATTGTCGCGGAGAAAGAAATTTTAAAAGTAGAAGAACGACTTCAATCACGAGTAAAATCTCAAATTGAAAAAGCACAAAAAGAATATTATCTCACAGAACAAATGAAAGCAATCCAAAAAGAGTTACGGCAAAAAGATGACCTTGCAAAAGAAATTGATGAATTAAGAGAAAAAATTAAACAAGCAAAAATGCCAAAAGAAGTTGAAGAAACTGCAGAAAAAGAACTTTCAAGGTTAGAAAAAATGATGCCTTATTCGCCAGAGGCAACTGTTGTAAGAACATATCTTGATTGGTTAATATCACTTCCTTGGAGTGTCAAAACCCAAGATAGATTGAACATACACAAAGCAAAAGAAATTTTAGATGAAGACCATTATGGGTTAGAAAAAGTTAAAGAACGTGTGGTAGAATATCTTGCTGTATTAAAACGAGTAAAAAAATTAAAAGGTCCTATTTTATGTTTTGTAGGACCGCCAGGTGTTGGTAAAACATCTATTGCAAAATCAATTGCACGTGCTTTAGGAAGAAATTTTGTTTCAGTTTCGCTTGGTGGAATAAGAGATGAAGCAGAAATTCGTGGACATAGAAGAACATACATTGGTTCTTTACCTGGCAGAATCATTCAATGGATGAGAAAAGCAAAATCTAAAAATCCAGTATTTTTGTTAGACGAGATTGACAAAATGGGAGTTGACTGGCGTGGAGACCCGTCTGCTGCATTACTTGAAGTGTTAGATCCAGAACAAAATTATCGTTTTGTAGACCATTATTTAGATGTAGAATTTGATTTATCAGATGTAATGTTTATATGTACTGCAAACACAACTTATACTATTTCTCCAACTTTGTTAGACAGATTAGAAGTTATACATTTTTCTGGCTACACTTGGGAAGAAAAATTACAAATTGCGAAAAAGTATCTTATACCTAAACAATTAAAAAATCATGGTGCAAAAGAAAATGAAATAGAATTTACAGATGATGCTATAAAAGAAATCATAGACAAATATACAAAAGAAGCTGGAGTAAGAAATTTAGAACGAGAAATCTCTAATGTAATAAGAAAAGCGTTAAAAGAAATTGCTTTAAATGAAGAAGAAGAAAAACGTACTAAAAATAGAATTGAAATCACAAAAGAAAATATACATAAATATTTGGGTCCACCAAAGTTTATAAAAGAAACTGTGTCTCCAAACAATATAGGTGTAGTTACTGGTCTTGCATGGACAGAGTACGGTGGTGAAATTTTAACTATAGAAGTAGCAATGTTTAAAGGCAGTGGTAAACTTATACTTACAGGGAAACTTGGTGAGATAATGCAAGAATCGGCACGTGCTGCATTGTCTTATGTTCAGTCTATATCAGATAAATTAAAAATTGATCCTATGTTGTTTAAAAAGTATGACTTGCATATACATATTCCAGAAGGTGCTATACCAAAAGATGGTCCTTCAGCAGGTACAGCAATAACTACTGCTATCGCTTCTGTAGTAACAAAAAGAAGAATAAAAGATGCTATTGCAATGACAGGAGAGGTCACCCTTCAAGGAAGAATTTTACCTATTGGTGGACTAAAAGAAAAACTTATTGCTGCATACCGTGATGGTATTAAAAAAGTATACTTTCCGTATGCAAACCAAAAAGATTTAGAAGAAGTACCTCAGTATGTAAAAGATAAAATAGAACTAATCCCTGTAAAACATATGGATGAGATCTTGCCTGAAGTTTTAGAAAAAAGAAAAGTTAAGAAGAAATAAATGTATATATAAAATTTTACAACTAAATTCCTATTTCTCTTCGTAATCTGTTAAATATTTTCTTTGTTTGAATTTAACTTTTAGTTTTTTAGCTATTTTTTTAACTTTTTCTATATCTATTTGAGGATGTAAAATAGTAGTTATTATAACTTCGGATGAATATTTTTTTGCTTGTTTAATAAAATTTATAATTTTGTTAAACGGATATTTTATTTTAGTTTTGTGAAGATTATTGTAAACTCTTTCATTATGCGCATTCAAAGATACAGAAATTGTATCTATCAACCATTCTAATTGTTTAGGTATATTTATTTTTTTATACGCGCTTGCAAGACCATTAGTATTAATTCTAACTTTTATTTCAGGGTAGTTTTTTTTAACCCACAAAGCAACTTTTTTTACAACCTGCCATCTTAACAATGGTTCTCCATAACCACAAAAAACTATTTCTTTTATATCTTTATACAGAGCAAGTTTTTGTTGTAATTCTTTAATAACTTTTTCAACAGACGGTTCTTTATTTAATCCTAAATTATAACCACGAAATTTTAAATTCCAACGATATTTAATACAGTAAACACATCTCACAGGACAACGATTTGTTATGTTTAAATACAAATTATCTTTATATTTATATACAATTTCTTTTTTCATTGAAGTTTTTTAAAAAGTATACCTAAAGAATAAATTTTCTCTTTTGTAATGTTAACTTCATAATCTTTTAGAAGTAATATAAATTCTTCTTCAAAATTATTTGTTTCACTAAAAGATTTTAAAACTTCTAAACTAACATTTGGCATTATAGGATAAAATAATAAAGTAGCTGATTTTATACAAAACAACAAATCTGACAATATTTGTTTTAGTTCACCAAATTTTTTTTCTTTAGCTAAAACCCAAGGTGTTTTTTCTTGAATATATTTGTTTGCAAAAGAAGTTAAAGATAAAATTGTATCACTAATTTTATGTAGTTCAAAATTTTCAAAATAAACTTTATAATTTTTTACACATTCTAAAATCTTTCCTTTCATTTCATAAGAAATTTTTGAAATTTTCATATTATTACCAAAATATTTCTGTATCATACCAAAAGTTCTTGTAATTAAATTGCCATAGTTGTCTGCCAGATCTTGATTATATTTTTCTTTCATTTCAGATAAAGAAAAATTGCCGTCTGTTCCTAAAGGAAAAGTTGATAAAATCAACATTCTTGTTGCATCAACACCAAAAAGTTCTAAAAGTTGTTTTGGTTTTATTACATTACCAAGTGTTTTTGACATCTTTTTGCCTTCAACTGTAAAAAATCCGTGTGCTAAAATTTTTTTTGGCAAATCAATACCTAAAGATAACAATATTGCGGGCCATATAACTGCATGAAACCATAATATATCTTTCCCAATAAGATGTAAATCACAAGGCCAAAATTTTTTATAAATTGAAGGTTTGTTTTCAACTTCAAAAAAATCTATCCCTGAAAGATAATTTATCAAAGCGTCAATCCAAACATAAACTATTTGGTCATTATCAAAAGGTAAATTTATCCCCCATTTTAAACTTTTTCTTGATATACTAATATCTTCTAATTGAAGTTGTAATTTACCTAAAATTTCATTCTTTCTTGCCTCAGGAATAACTTGTATTTCACCATTTTTGATTTTTTCAAAAATTATATCCTTGTATTTTGATAGACAGAAAAAATAATTTTCTTCTTTATGAAGTATTGGTTTAGTGTTATGGTCAGGACAAACACCATCTATAAGTTCTTCTTCTGAAATAAATTTCTCGCAATTAATACAATACAAACCTTCATAATTAGATTTATAAACATCTCCTTTATCATAAATTTTTTGTAATATTAACTGTACAGTTTTTTTATGATATTCATCTGTAGTTCTAACAAAATTTGAATATTTGATACTAAGTTCTTGCCAGGTGGATTTAAATTTTTCTGCTATCATATCACAATATTGCTTGGGTTCAAGATTATATTTTTTTGCAGCTTCATTAATTTTTGCCCCATGCTCATCTGTTCCTGTAAGAAAAAATGTTTCATACCCTAAAGATTTATAATATCTACTTATCACATCTGCAATAATTGTAGTATAAGTATGACCAATATGTGGTTCATCATTCACATAATATATTGGTGTAGTTAAATAAAATTTTTTCATTGTGATAAAATTTCTTTAACTTTAAATGTTTTTATAATTTTTTCTTTATCTTCTGTTGTAAATTCAATATGTACTAATTCTTTTATACAATCAATACCTACAACTTTTCCTTCACCATCTTCAGTCTTTATATTTGAGCCAATTTTAGGAAATCTTTCTACACATTCTTTATAAAAGTTATATTCATAATACAAACAACATTTTAGTCTATTGCAAACACCAGAAAGTTTTGGTATATTCAAAGCTAATTGTTGTGTTTTTGCCATTTCTACAGAGATGGATTCAAATTTTTTAATCCATTTCTTACAACATAACTCGTACCCACACATTCCTATCCCACCCAAAATTTTGGTTTCATCCCTGGGACCAATTTGTTGCATAATTATTCTTGTCCTAAATCTATGTGCAAACTCACGAATAAGTTTTCTTATATCAATTTGTTTCTCTGCAGTATAATAAACATACAATTTTGTCCTATCAAAAGAATAAAAAACTTTTACTATCTTTATCTCAATTTCATAATTATGTACTGTATTTTTTATAATTTTATATGCTTCCTCCGACTTAAAACTATTCTCTTTTAACCTTTGCAAATCTTGTTGGTTTATTTTTCGGACAATTTTATATATATTTTTGTCTATTTTTGTTGTTTCAACAAGTCTTTCTTCTTTAGAAACTACTGCTACATCATAACTTCCTTCAAAATAAACAATAACTCTGTCATTGATTTTTAAATCTATACCATTAACATTCTCTCCATAAATTATTTCGTCATTGCTAAGTTTAAGTTCTGTTATCGACTTTTGTTGCATAATATTAACCTCGTTTTTACCAAAAACGTTTCTATTAACAAACCTACATCTATATTATATCTGAACTCTTTTAGACAAAACTCAATATCTTTAAGAAAATCGTAAAATAATTCGTTGTTATATTGTTGATGTAAAAATTTTTCTGTTATTTTTGCAACAAAATTTTTTGCTAATTCTTTATCTTTTTTAAGTTCATCTGCTATATTCTGTATTTCAGCTAAACTTGGGTTTTTTTCTAAAATATCTAAAAACTTAGATATCCTCTGTGAATAAAAAAGATCTTCCATAGAATTAAAAAATATTTCTATATCGTTATACACTAAATTTTTAATTACATCTCTACTTAAAGGCAAAAATTTCACAAGTTCACAACGAGAAACAATTGTTTTTGGCAAAATGCCTAATAGCGAAGTAACAAGAATAATTATACAATTTTTTGGCGGTTCTTCAAGAAGTTTTAATAACGAATTCGCTGCTTCCTTCTGTAATGTTTCTGCTTGATCTATTATAAAAATTTTGTATTTACCTAAATATGGAGACAAACTTGCTTGTTCTTTGATGTATCTTATAGTATCTATTTTTATATTTTTTTGTTTATCAACTTTGTCTAATAACTTTTCTTGATATTCACTATCAATTATAAAAACATCAGGATGCGTATTATCTTTAATTTTTATACAACTTATACATTCATCACAACTATGTATATCTTTTTTATCTTCACATAACAAAGTCTTTGCAAACTCTAAAGCAGTAAATTTTTTCCCAATTCCTTTTATACCATAAAATATATACGAATGTTTCACATTGCCTGTTTTTATTTCATTAGTCAATAAATCAACTGCTTGTTTTTGTCCAAAAACATTTTTTAGACTCATAATTTATAAACCAAACTTTTTATTCAAAACTTTTATTATTTCCTTATGCACTTCTTTAGGACACTTACCTTGAGTAGAAATCAAATAAAACTTTTTTTTGTTTTTAGCTAAATTCAAATATCCTTGACGAATTTTTTTGTGAAATTCAATATTTTCATTTTCTAACCTATCAAACTTTTTAGTTCTATTTTTTATCCGTACCAAACCTTCATCTGGATTTACATCTAAAATAAAAGTAATATCAGGATATGTATCACTTACTACAATATCGTTAATTTTTTTAACAAATTTCATCCCCAACCCACGAGCATAGCCTTGATATACTAAAGATGCATCAGAAAATCTGTCTGAAATAACTATCTTACCTTTTAATAAAGCTGGTTTAATAATTTCTTGTATATGCTGTGCCCTTGCTGATTCGTATAACAACAATTCTGTCAATGGAGAAATTTTTATATTTTTATGAAGTAAAATCTCTCTTATCATTTCAGCAACTTTAGTTCCTCCTGGCTCTCTTGTTAAAACTACATCATAATTTTTATTTTTTAAATATTTACATAAAAGTTTTGCCTGGGTAGACTTTCCTGAACCTTCTGGTCCTTCAAAAACTATAAACAATCCATTTTTTTTCATGCTAAATTTTTAACAAAATTAAGCTTACCTCCAGATAATAATATTTGTATTTCTTCATCTGTTAGTGAAAACTTTGTTTTTAAAACATTATTGTTTTGAATTTTTAGTTCAATAATTTGTTGTTTAGATTGCAACTGGTTAATTATATCTTCAATAATTATTTCTTCTCCTTTAGATACAATCTCGTAATCTTTTTCATTTATAAATTCTAAAGGTATAACACCAAAGTTTATCAAATTATTTTTATGTATTCTAGCAAAAGATTTTGCTAATACTACTCTTATATTATTATATCTTTGCACAATAGCAGCGTGTTCTCTGGATGATCCTTGACCATAATTTTGTCCTGCTATTAATATAAAATTTTTATTTTCTTTCTTTAATTTTTTTATTTCAGAGATTAATTCTGGATATTTGTTAAAAAACATATATTCACTTATTGCTGGAATATTTGACCTTAAAGATAAAATTTTAGTTCCTGCAGGCAAAATATCATCAGTAGAAATATTATCAGGCAATTTTTTTATCACATACAAAGACAGATTCTTTTCTAACTTATCAAATTTAGGCAATGGTTTTATATTTGGTCCATAAAAAATTTTTATATTTTTAGAACTTTTTGGTGGATAGATAAAATTTGGCTTAAAATTATTTTTTTTAGGAAGTTGTATTTTAGGATACTCACCTAATTTTTTTGGATGAACAAACTTACCAAAAATTGCACATGCAGTTGCAACTTCTACAGAAGTAAGATATATTTTTGCATCTTTTGTTCCGGAACGTCCTTCAAAATTGCGGTTAAAAGTTCTCACAGAAACACCACCACTTTGAGGTGCTTGCCCTTGACCTATACACGCACCACAGACAGGTTCCATCACACGAACACCACAATTGTACAAATTTTTTAACAATCCAAGTTGTTCTAAAACTAAAATTACCTGTCTTGACCCAGGATATACAACCACTGAAACATTAGAATTTATTTTTTTATTTTCTAACATTTTTGCAAAAAATATCATATCTTTAAGAGAAGAATTTGTACAACTTCCAATACAAACCTGAGAGACTTCTAATCCTTCAAGTTCTTCAACAGATAAGACATTATCAGGTGAATGAGGACAAGCAACCATAGGCGAAATCTTAGATAAATCAACTTCATAGCTGTCATCATATCTACATCCTTCATCTGGATAAAAGTATACAAAATCTTTTGTACGATTTTGAAATTTAAAAAATTGTTTTGTAATATCATCAGAAGGGAATATAGAAGAAGTAAGTCCTAACTCTGTACCCATATTTGTTATAGTTGCACGATCATATACTGATAACATTTTTATTGCATCACCTGTGTATTCAAAAATTTTGTTTATTCCACCTCTAACTGTAAATTTTTTTAACAAATACAAAATTACATCTTTTGCAGAAACATATTTATTAAGTTTATTTTTAAGAATTATATTAACAACATATGGCATCTTTAATGTAAAAGGTTCTCCTGCTAAAGCACAAGCTACCTCAAGCCCACCAACTCCTATCGCCAACATACCTACAGCTGAAGAAGTTGGAGTGTGACTATCAGAACCTAACAAAACTTGTTTTGGTTTTGCAAAATTTTCAAGATGTAACTGATGACAGATACCATTACCTGCAGCAGAAAAAATTATCCCATACTTTGCAGCAACTGTTTGTAAATATCTGTGATCATCTGAATTTTCAAAACTTGGCTGAAGAGTGTTATGATCAACATATGATACTGCTAAAGAAACTTTTATTTTTTTATCTTTTCTTTCTTTCACTATACTTTCATATTGTAAATATACCATCGTTCCAGTTGCATCTTGGGTAAGTGTTTGGTCAACTTTAATTTTTAAAGGATCTAATGGTTGAGGTAAAAATTTTTCTTTACTAACTAAATGTGATAATATTATTTTTTGTGTCAAATTAAGTTTCATAAAAACTCCTTTAAAGAAACATTTATAAATTTCTACTTAATACTATTTTTATC
>JBKBRH010000005.1:0-5360 GCA_046292225.1 Endomicrobiia bacterium | reverse complement strand
ACTCATCACTTGAACAATTTTATTAAAAATCTCTGTATTCTCATATACTCCCCTAAAAACCTCTGCTTTTTTACCAAAAGCATACAGAATCACTGACGAACCAGAATGTGTTTTTGTTGTCCAACCAATCTCTATCCGCGAAGATATTATTTTTCCTATTTCTTTTGCATCACCTTTCTTAATCTTCTCAATTTCTTCCAAAGATAGATCTTCAACACCTGTGTATTCTTTAAATTTCTCTTTTATTTCATTATTTGTTTTTCCTTTTAACAATTTTGCAATTTGTTCAGCAGAAATTTTTTGATTTCTAATTTTCTCTGGATAAAATCTATAATCTTTACTACTTAAACCTAACCCTCCAGTTTCATGATCTGAAGTAATAATTATTAAAGTATTTTTATTTTTTGACAAAAATTTTAAAACTTCTTTTACTGCTTCGTTGAATTCAAAAATTTCCCATAAAACAGTTGCAATATCATTGTTATGACAACCCCAATCAATCTTTCCACCTTCTATCATTAAAAAAAATCCGTTTTTGTTCTTTGACAAAATCTCTAACGCAACCTTACTCATCTCAGCTAATGTAGGAAGATTTTCTAATCCTAAAAATTTTCTATCAATATAATAAACTTTATCAAGATCTTTAAACAAACCTAACAACTTTTTTGTCTTATAAATATCTAAATTCAACAATTCTTCTTTTGTACCAATTATAGTATATCCAGCATCTTTAAACTCAATTACTAAATCTCTATCATCTAACCTTTTACTTCCATTAACCGTACGCGGTAAAAAATATTCTTCTCCACCACCTAAAAATAAATCTACATTTTTAAATTCAATATATTGTTGTGCAACAACAATTTCGTCTCGAGAATCTGTATGAGCAACAAATCCTGCTGGGGTCGCATGTGTTATAGAAACTGTTGTGATAAGTCCTGTTGACTTACCATTTTTTTTAGCAAGTTCTACAATATTTTCTGCCCAACTTTTATCTTCTTTTATACCTAAATATCTATTTTTAGTTTTTATTCCACAAGACATCGCTGTAGCAGCTGCCGCTGAATCTGTAACTAAACTATCTTCAGAATATGTCTTCACAATACCAACAAAATCTGCTTTTTCAAACTCTAAAAGATTTTCTTTCCCTACAAGAAATATTCTTGCACAATCTATTGCTGCTAATCCCATACCATCTGCTATCATTAAAACAACATTTTTAACTTCTGCAAAAATAAAATTTGTAAATAATAAAAATATAAAAATTAATTTAACTAATTTTTTCATATTTCTAAACATTATAATATTTTTTTAAAAATAATAAAAAAAATCAAAATAAACTTTTAATTTTTATAAAATTTTATATACTAAATCAACATTAATTTTGATGAGAACAACTATATATCTTAATACTCTCTTTCTGTAATAACTTTGTAATTTATACCATCGGTAAGAATTGTTATATTACCATTTTGGTCTGTCCTAAAAATAGTTATTTTTCTTTTATTAAGTTTTTCAATTGTTTCTTGATGAGGATGACCAAAAGGATTTCCTCTCCCACAAGAAATTATTGCAATTTTAGGCTGTACTTTGTCTAAAAATGGTATAGATGCAGAAGTAAATGATCCGTGGTGTGGTACTTTTAACACTGTTGATTTTAAGTGATCTTTATATTCTAATAAATCCATCTCAGCAAAAATTTCTATATCTCCACTAAATAATACAGAAAAATTTTTATAAACAAGTTTTGCTACTATAGAAGAATTATTTATTGCTCTATCTACAACTTCTGACTTATATTCGTTTACAGGTCCTAAAAATAATAATTCTATTTCATCATCAAGTTTAATTTTTTCTGTAGGTTTTGCAATAGAATATTTTACATTTTTTTTCTTAATTATCTTTAAAACCTCTTCATATAAAGGATACGAGGTGGCTATACCATTATCTATAAACCATTTAGGATAAAATCCTGCTTCAAAAATACTAAACAAACCGCCAAAATGGTCTGAATGAGGATGTGTGATAATGATCCCTGTAAGAGTAACATTATTTTTTTTAAGATAAGGAACAATTATTTCTTTTCCAGCATCAATCTCAGTTATAAGTTTACCAGGTTCAGATTCTTGTATCAACATACCTTTACCTGGACCTGTATCAATAAGAATTTGTTCTCTATCAAAAGATATTAATGTTGCATCTCCTTGGCCAACATCAAAAAATGTTATTTTTAAAATTTTTTTATCTAAACTTAATTTTTCTACATTTTTATTAAGTTGTATTTGGTAGTATACTTTTCTAATTGTAAAAAAACTTAATAAAATTAATAATACTAAAAATGTTAGGATTAGTATTTTATCAACAAAAATACATAATTCGCCAGAATAAATTTTTTCTTCTAATTGTTTAACATATTGTCTGTGCCAATAATTTTTATTTTTCATAAATTCTATTCTTCTTTCGGCTCTTCTTCTTTAATATCTATTTCTTTATCTAAAACTTCTCCTTTATCTGAAACTTCAAATAATAATTTATCTTTATATTCTGTTTTTATAATTTCTTCTTTAGGACAACCTTTTAAATAGTCACAACCACCACAATATTTGTTTATCTTTGATGGCAAAACTTCTTCAATTTTTTCTTCAGGGACAACTTGATTTTTTTCTTCATATTCTTTAATTAAATTCATATACTTTTCCCCATCAGCCCACATTTTGTCTGCTACTTCTTTAACATAATCATCTAAAATATCTATATCTTTTTGTGTCCTTGTAGTATAAACGATTTCTCCAAATCTTATAAAAATCAATCCTAAACGTTTTGTTTCAATACCTCTGTTTCTTAACGCCCAATAATATATAGTAAGTTGTAGATCACTATCAACTTCTTGTTGAGATCTTAGCTTTGGATCTGTTTTATAATCAAGTATCTCAAAAGTTCCATCAGGATTTTTTTGTATTCTATCAATATATCCTATCATAACATGCGTATTTTTACCAATCGGTAATTCAAAATATTCTTCTGTAGCATATGCAGTAATAAATTTATCTTTCACAAATTTTTCATAATAATTTACCAACCATTGTTTTCCATTTAAATAATATTCTTTTTCTTCTTGCGGAGTTTTATATCCAGCAGAAATCCAACATTCATCATATAATTTCAACAATTCATCTATACCTGGTTCTTTATTATTTTTTGTTTTTATCTGATAAAATAATTCTAACGCATTATGTATAGTTGAACCTATAGAAAAAAATCCTTGTGGTTTAACACCTTTCTTGTCTAAATAACACAATCTATATCTTCTCGGACATTGAATATACATTGACATCTTTGAATATGACAATGCCATCCTACCTTTTGTCTCTCTTGCTTGACGAAACAAAGTTGTTTCTTTTGCAACAGCAGGAATATTTTCTTCTTTATCTCCTTCTCTTTCTAATTTCCAAGCAGGACAAATATCATAGTATCCACACCAACCGCATATAGGACCTTTTTTTATCTCAAACTCTTTATTTTTCAACTGGTCTAACAGATCAAAAACAATTTTTTCAGTTTCTTTTTGTTGTGCCCAATCAGGTTTGAATTCTACAAAATTGTTATAAGGAAGGAAAAATTTTATTAACTTAAAATTTTTTTGTTTTTTTGTAAAAAATTTTTCTAACACAAAATATTGGTAGTTTGTATCAAAATCGTAAGTTAAAAATTCTGAAGACAAATTTTTTTTACTCGTCATAAAATCTATAACAATATAATCTCCATTTTTATCTTTAAGTATACAATCACATTTTATCTTAAATTTTACCTTATTGTAGTTAACAAAAATATCGTAATTTATAGAAACAACTTCATATTTGTTTTCTGAATACCAGTTGTAAAAATTTTCCAACATTTTTTTAGTATTTTTTATATGAAAATTTTTATCTTCATTAGTAAGATCTTTATATTTATCTTCTATTCTAGTCATTATCATCTCTAAAATATATTCTTGGTCAAATTTTATTTCTTTATTAAGTACCTGGTATATATAACGATGTATCATCTGTCCAATCATTCCTTGAGGATATTCTTTTGACAAAATTTCATCAAGATTATAATAATATTTAAACTTATACTTTAACCCACAAGATTGTAAATCGTTTATTTTACCTAAAGTAACTAATATAGGTGGAACAAAAATTGATTTTATAAATTTAAAAATATTTTTTATTCCTCTAAACAAAAAATAAAAAATCTCTAACATACTTTTTGCTTCTCTTTCTATTTTTGTCGAATGTTTCATAAAAAAATTAATCCTGCTTTTTGTTAATCAATATTAATTCTTGTTTTATACTCTTCTTCAGAAACTCCTGTAGTATAAATATATTTTTCTCCATCAAGGACAAAACTTACAGAACCAACAAAATCTGTCCTTAAAAATTTTATGTTTAAAGACTGATATTTTTGTTGTGTTGGTAAAACATATGAAGGATTAAAATAACCAATACGTTGGTTTGTCCATCCATATTGACATACTGCTATTTCTGCAGATACTTTTTTGAGAAAAGCTTCATTATATCCGTTATAATGTCCATTTTGTGGCACCAACAAAATATTTGATTTTAGAACATCGTTAAACTTAACAACAAATTTATCTTGTAGTTTTATTCCTGCTTGAGTCGGCAATAAAACTGATTGATTACCATATATGATCTTTACACATAAAGAGTTATCTGCTATAGTATCTAAAGTGTCTACAAGTGTTTCAGAAGATAAAATCATTAATTTAAAATTTTTTCCATCAATTAATTCGTCAACTACAATTTCTTCTTTGTCAGAAACAATTTTAATTTCTCCATAAAACTCTTTTATATATTTTGACAATTTATAATTTTCTACAAATAAAGAAGTCACCTCGTATAAATAAGGGTTTGTCATATAATACCACAAATTTTGTTTTTCAATAAAATCGTAATAAGTTAAATTAGAACAATCTAAAAAATTTTTTGGTAAATATAATTTATTTGTTTTAAAATGAGACAAAATATATACAACTCCTCCTACACATTGTGGTTTTATAGAAGTAATTATTACACTATCAAGAGTTTTTATAGCAAATTTTGTCAAAGTAGGTGCAATTGCAGATTCTATAGCAGACCATCCTGAAGGTCCTGGTGAACCTGTATCTATGAGAATATTTTTATTAGGAGTTTTAACTAATACAGAATTACCAAAACCTACATCAAAAAATATTATCTCAACATTTTTATTTTTTTTAATCTGAGGAAAAATAAAATAATATAATCCAAAACAAAAAATCAGACTTAAAAAAATAATAGCTTTTATTTTATAAATTTCAACAAACTGTTTTATTTTAT
>JBKBRH010000004.1:19315-25796 GCA_046292225.1 Endomicrobiia bacterium | reverse complement strand
AACAATTTTGGTTCTCCACCACGAAATCTATATATAGATTGTTTTTTGTCTCCTACAATAAACAAAGTACCTTTTGAAGCAACACTTTCATATATTAATGGATACAAGTTTTCCCATTGTAAGACATTTGTATCTTGAAATTCGTCAATTAAATAATGATATATTCTTGCAGATAAGCGTAAATATATTTCAGGTAATATTTCTTTTTTTACAATTTTATTAAACAAACTGTTTAATTCTTCAAGAAATATGATATTCTTTTTTTTAGCAACCTCTTTTATTTTCTCCTCTATGTAGCTAAAAATTTCAATATAACTATCGTATGTGTGGTATATTTCATATTCAACAATTTTAAACATCTTTTTTCTTATCTCTTCCCATAATTTTTCTGCTTCCTTTGAAATAACCGAATTTTTTTTAAGAGGAATTTTTTCTTTTTTTAAAAGGTTAATAAAATCTCCAGAATTTATAACAAAATTCCTGCTATCTTTTATTTTTTCTATTTTGTCTAAAAACTTTTTTACTGAATTGACAAAAGTTTTATGTACATTTTCATTAAAAAAAGAATCTAATTTAGAAATATCGCTTGCTATTTCCTTACTTATCTTTGTTCTTTCTTTATATATTTTTGCGTCAATTTTTCTAAATTTTATATTATGCGTTTTTATTGATTCGTATAAAAATTTGCTTATACTAAATATAAATCTTTCTGGAAACCAACTTTTCCTTTCTTCAATAATTAAAAAATTATCAACAAAATTTTTAAAAACATTTTTTAATTTTTTATTTTGCTTCGTCTCATCTAATAACAATTCTATACAGTATTCAAGATATTCTGGGACATCTTTTTCTATTTCAAAATTCGGATTTATATTCAGTATAAAAGCACAGTTTGTTATTAAACTGTTAACAAAACTATCTATGGTTCTTACCTGAAAATATTGATAATTTTTAAACAATAACTCTAATAATTCTTCTGCTCTTTTTTTCACTTCAAGATTTTCAGTAATTTCTATTTTTTTAAAAATATCCTCTTTTTCATTTTCATCTTTAAATATATCTAAACATATTTTTTTCAACAACTCTATTATTCTTAACCTCATCTCTTTTGCAGCTTTGTTTGTAAAAGTTATTGCTAAAACATTTTTATAAGGAGAATCTGTAAGTAACTCTTTAGATGGGTTAAAAATATGATACAAATATCTTAAAGATAGATTATAAGTTTTACCAGTTCCTGCAGAAGCGTCTAATATAAAAATTTGTGGTATTTTATCTTCTTTATAAACTTCTTTCATTTAAAATAATTATTGTGGCAAGATAAAGAAAAGATTTTATTCTAAAAATTTATATTTTACTCCACTTCCAACAGAAGGAAGATTTCCTACTGGTTCTGTAAGCAAAAACTTTCCTTTTTTAATCCAATCTTTTAATATTTTAGATATTTGTCTTGCTTTTAAATAACTTGAAAGTGCTCCTGTAGGAACTTTTTTATTCTCAATTGTAATTTCTCCAGAACGTAATTCTTTGTATGAAACAAAATCCAATGGCGGTTTACCTGTGACTTCAGGATAATCCTTACTATAATCTACAACAGGAGCAAAAATTTCTTCATCAGACACTGCACACCATCTTGCTATTTCTTCATTTAACACTGGTATTGGCACACCTATACCAACTGCAAGTGAAACACCATATCCAACAATAGAAACACCTACTAAAAATTCTTCTGACATTTGTTTTAAATCACCAATTACTGCTAAAGTTCCAGAAGGAAATTTTGGTATTCCTAAATTAGTTCTTGGAACTTCTGGATTATGTTGTGTCCCCCACCAGGAAATATATCCAACACCGCCACCTAAAAATATTTTTGTTCCAATACCAATAGTTTTATAATACGGATCTTTCAACAGAGGCGATAATTGTCCTGCAGAACAATAATTCGCGTTACCAAGTTTTGGTTTTAACATCCCCATATAAGTATAAATTGTTTTATCTGAAAGGTTTACTGCTACATTGTAGTTTTGATAACAATTTCTTATATTGAACAAAACAGCTTCGTTAACTTTTTTTATGTTTATAAAAGTCTTTAACTCTTTTTTAGGATAACAATCTGTCCCATAAGCTTCTGCATAAAGTTCAATATTTTCTCCTGCAACAAATTGTTGTATAACATGTCCTCCACCATAACAGAATTCTCCAGGATAGTTTTTGTTTCGTGGATCACTATCTGGCAATGAGGTTGCTCCTAACATAATATCTACAGCTGCAAAACCAGCATAACAAGCTACACCATTTAAATAACATTTCCCACCACCAATTTTTATTCTGGGTTTTGTATGACCTAAATTTAAATACATCCCAGAAGAACACATTGGACCAAAAGTTCCAGTTGTTACTACATCAACTTTTTTTGCTGCTTCTTTTACACCTTTTTCTTTAACAAAATCTATCATTTCTTCTGCAGTAAGTACTACAACTTCACCTTTTTTAATTTTTTCATTAATTTCTTGAATTGTCTTCATTGATTTTTTGTCTAAAGATATAAATTATTACTGATTATTACTTTAATTCTAAAACTGAACTTTTAAACCCTTGTTTTGATATTTCAGAAGGTTTTTTGTTATTAGGATCTAAAACTGGCCTGCCATCAACTAAAAAATTGTAATGATATCTTCCCTCAGGAATTTCAACAATTAGTTCCCATTTTTTAGTGTTAACTTTTTTCATTTGTTGTGGTATCCAATTGTTAAAATCTCCAATAAGTGAAACTTTCTTTGCTGTTGAAGAAAAATATACAAATTTGGGCCTTCTTAATTTTGTACTTACAAGCAACGAAGATGACGATGTTTGTAATGTTTGTTGAGAAATAACATTTTGTTGGTCCAATGTGTCATTGATTTGTTGTGTCTGATAGTTTTCAAATTCTTTTTCTATTTTTTGTTGTTGTAAATTTTTGATTTCAGTGTTTGATACATCACCTGATGACACATTTATAGATTCTCTTTTTAAATACGATTGGTCAATTTGTGAACTACGTTGATAAATAATACCTAACGAAACTATAAAGACAAATATGTTAAGAATTATTAATAGTTTTAATATATTTGGTTTCATTTTTATTGCTGAAGCAATGTAGATAACAACTTTAATAAATTATCAAGTTTGTTGTTTATTTCATCAATCGTTTGAGTTGTAGAAACAGAGTTTGATTTCATCAACAAATTTATATCGTTATGGACCTTCTCTAACGAAGAAATTAATTTCTTAATTGTTTCTTCTGAAAAATCTTTTGTATCAGAAGATTTTTGAACATTGTTTATCACAGAAGCAATTTCTTTAATATAATTATTCAACGAATTTATCTGGTTTGACAATTCGCTTATCTGTGCCATTATAATTTCATAATTTTGTTCATAAACTGATTGTTCTGTTTTTACAACCTTTTTAGTTGGTTGAAAACTAGATAAATTATGTTGTTCTGAAGAAAATTTTTGTAACTTTGTCTCTGTAGGCGAGGAATTTTCTTTTTCTACTTCGGTTGATATAATCTCAGAAATTACTTCTTGATCTTTGAGTTTTTTGTAATAGTAAGAAAGTACTGCTATAAATATTAATGAGATAACACTAATTATTGCTGTAAATGTTAGCAACGGATCTTGAAAACTTAATATACTTTCTAATAAATTCATTTTTGAAGTTTATACCTAATTTATTGTTCAATTTCAATATTCATCTAAAAAACAAAAATTGATTTCAATATAAAATTTTTATAATTAATTATTATGAACCCAATTAATCTTAACAAAATTAACACATTTTGTCAACAAAATAAAAACAAAATTATAAAATTTTTGTCTGATATAATAAAAATCAAGAGTTATTCAAATAATGAAAAAAATCTTGTTGACTTCATTATAAAGTACATACAAACTATAAATGTTAAAGGCATTAGAATAAAAAAAATTAAAAATAATATTTTAATCTTTGTAGGTAAAAAAGATTCTTCTGTTAACCTATTATTCGATGCACATTTAGACACTGTCCCAGCAGAAAATTATAAAGATTGGCGATATCCACCATTTAGTGGTAAAGTTTCAAATGACAGAATCTATGGTCGTGGCAGTTGTGATGACAAATCGTCTGTGGTTAGTTTAGTTTTTACATCAATTTTTTTAGCAAAAAATAATTATAACAACAAACAGATTGTTTTTTCTTTATCTTCTAACGAAGAAAACTCTTCTGGTAAAGGTATTGAAGAAGTTTTAAAATATGTGGAACCAAAATATTGTATAATCTGTGAACCTTCTAATTTAAATATTGCATATGGACATAAAGGCAAATGGAGCATAAAACTAAAATTTTATGGTAAATCTGCACATTCTTCTTTACCACATCTTGGCAAAAACGCAATATATTCGGTATATCCAGTGATAAAAAATATAATTGAGAGCGAAAACAAAAATTTTATTAAATCATACTTAGGCAAACCAACTTATACAATAACATTAATAGAATCAAAAACAAACTCTTTAAACAGTATTCCTCACGAATGTTCGGTTTATATTGATTACAGAAGTGTTTTAGGAGAAACTGAAGAAAGTATAAAAAATTTTTTATTAAAAAATGTGAAAGAAAATAATTACGATTTTATTCCACAACATAGATTTTTCAAAGCCTGGCTGTTAAACAAAAATCATCAATTGTTAAAAATAGCAAAACAAACATATAAAATCTGTTTTAATAAAGATATAAAACCTTTACTTTGGCAGTTTTGTACAAACGGATCAATTACAATGGCAGATTACAATATCCCAACGATAGGATTTGGCCCTGGAAATCCTTTTTTAGCACATCAGGATAATGAATATGTGAAGATAAAAGATATCTTTGAAGCAATAAAATTTTATTCTATGTTGTCTTACCAAAATATCTAATAGGTCTATAGTAGAAAAATTGTAAAAACTTTTTTTGGCGGTGGAGGGACTTGAACCCCCGACACGCGGATTATGATTCCGCTGCTCTGAACCAACTGAGCTACACCGCCATAAATTCTTTCATTACGCGCCTGGCGGGAGTCGAACCCACAACCCACGGCTTAGAAGGCCGTTGCTCTATCCTGTTGAGCTACAGGCGCAAAAATTGGCTCCGCGGGCTGGACTCGAACCAGCAACCATCCGGTTAACAGCCGGACGCTCCACCATTGAGCTACCGCGGAACCTCTATAAAATACAGATTTTATTTTTAATAAAAAATTTTAAAAATTGCAATAGATATAATACAAAAAATTAAAAACAATTGGATATTACTTCCACAAAAACCATATAAAAATATATGTAGGTAATACAGCAGCAAGAGTAAACGGAAGACCTATTTTTACAAAATCTATAAATGTTGAGTTTACCTTTTGTTTTTTTAACAATCCCCAAGAAACTATATTTGCTTGAGCACCAATAGGAGTTATGTTCCCACCTAAAGTTGTTCCTATCAAAAGTCCAAAAAGTAAAAGTTCAACACTAATATTTGCTTGTTGAGAAACAACTTTTGCAACTGAAATCATAGTCATAAAAAATGGAACATTATCAACAAAACCTGAAATTAAAACTGACAATATCACAAATAAAGTATAAATTATAAATTTATCTTTTCCTATAACATTTACCAAAGATTTACCAAATTCTTCAATCCAACCTGAAATTTCTACACTTTTTACTAAAACAAAAATTCCTGATAAAAACAAAACTGTTTCCCAATCAAGATCTTTAATTCCTTCAAAAACACTTGTTTTAAAAACAAATTTTTTAAAAACTAAAGATAAACTACCAGAAAATAAACATATAAATCCTGCTATCTTTAAAAATTGCGAATTTTCTCTTTGTGAAGAAAATATTAGTGAGACAAAAATTAATGCTATAATTTTAAAACAAAGAAGATAAAACGGCACCCACGATTTTACCTCTGCAGTTAAAGTAATCTCTACATTTTTGTACTTTTCTTTTGAAAAAATAAAATATAAAACAAAAAATGAGGTTATTGCACCTGATTCTACTGCAAAAAAAATTGAAGGTTTGCCTTTATAGATAAAAAAATCAAGAAAGTTCATACCAGTAGCACTTGCTAAAAGCATACTTGGCGGGTCACCAATAAGTGTTGCTGTCCCTTGAAGATTACTTGAAATCGCTAATGCAAAAATTATTTTTGTGGGATTTATTTTAAGTTTATTTGCTATCTGAAACGCGACAGGTGCAACAATTATCATTGTTGCTACATTTTCTAAAAAAATTGAAAGTATTCCTGTTACTATACAAAGTAATAAAATTGTCCATTTTACACTTTTTGTTTTAACAACAATTTTTTCTGCAATATATTCTGCAATACCACTTTCAACAATAAGGTTTGAAACTAAAAGTGTACCTATAAAAATACTTAAAACATTAAAATCAATACCATAAAGTGGCGATTTTTTAAACCCTAACAAACATAA
>JBKBRH010000004.1:16722-19216 GCA_046292225.1 Endomicrobiia bacterium | reverse complement strand
TAGAAGTAATTGTACGTTTGGAAGGGAAAAATATAAAAATTATATATGTTAATAAAAAAGTTAAAATTATTAAATTCTCAATTTGCATAAAATATTTTAAAATTTAAATTTTTATTTTTTTACAAAATATTAAACAAATTTCCAATGGTGCTAAACAAATTTAATAATAAAATTTTGTAAATTATTTTTCATTAAAAACAAATTGATTTTAAAATCTTAAAAATTGTATTAAATAAAATATATAGAAAAAAATCAATCAATTCTTTACTGGTAGGTGTTAGCAGGTAGGAAATAGTGGGCAGTGAGAAAGTGAAAGAGTGAAGAAGGTTATCAGGTGATAGGTGGCAAGAGGTAGTAGTAGTGAGAAAGTTAAAAGGTGAGATAGTGAAAAAGATTATTTAGGTGATAGCAGATAGATGGTAGTAGGTGGTGAAAAAGTAAGAAAGCGAGTTTCTTTAGCAGGATAAAATTAAAAAGGAGGTATAACTATTATGTTAATCGGTATAATCTCTGATACACATGAAAATATGCAAGTTATAGATAAAGCAGTAGAAATTTTTAACCAAAAAAATGTATCTTTTGTTTTTCATGCAGGAGATATTATTTCGCCAATAACATTTTCACATTTTGACAAACTAAACTGTCCGATACATTTTGTTTTTGGTAACAACGACGGTGAAAAACAAATGTTGAAAGAAAAATATTCAAAACGTGGGTCAATTATACAAAATCCGCCACTTGAATATAATATCAAAGAAGATAATAAACTTATAAAATTTATTATTTTTCATGAACCTCCATCAGAAATTGACGATTTAGCAAAATCAGGTAAGTATGATTACATAATATACGGACATACACATAAAAAAGATTTAAGAATTGTTGGTAAAACAATAATAATTAACCCTGGGGAATCTGGAGGATGGCTTTTTGGAGAAAAAACTGTTGCTATAGTTGATACTAAAACACAAAAAGTTGAATTTTTAAATTTATAACTTTGTTAAATTAAAAAATTAGTTTTAAAGCTTTAAATAAATAATATAGAGAAATTGCCAAAAGTACTGTTGCAAAAAATTTTTCAATATATACCATCCATATACCTCTCTTTGGAAGCTTTGTTACAACTCCACTAAATATACCTGCTAAAAATATCGTTGTCGAAAGACCTAAAGCAAAACTAAAAAGTAAAAAAATACCAAAAATAACATTTTGTCTTGTAGCAACAATTGTTAATATTGTTCCTAAAACAGGTGTACTACACGGAGAAAACACAGCACCAGAAGTTGCACCTAACAAAAACGCACCAAAATATCCTTTAAAAACCTGTGGGTTTAAAAATTTCATAACTTGAAAATTAATATTAAACATACCAAACATAGACAAAGAAAATATTAAACATATAATTCCTACAACAAAATTTGCCAAAAAACTGTTTTGTGTAACACCAAATACTGAACCTGTAAAAGATGCAACAGCTCCTAAAACAGAATACATCGTTGCTGTACCTAAGATATAAATTAATGTCAAAAAAAATTTTTTCTTTTGTGAAGAATCTGTCTGTGAACCAATAAAACTAATTATTATAGGTAAAATAGGATACACACATGGTGTGAAACTTGTTGCCACACCGGCTAAATATGCTGCTATAAATGAGAGGTTTACCATAAAGTTTTAAATTTTGTAAAATTTTAAATTTTTTAAATATCAAAATGTTGTGTATAATTTCAATAATATCCTCTGAGGTGATTGTTGTATTCCTGGAATTTCTTCATATTTATTATCAAACAAATTTTCTATATTTAAAATAACCTCTGTATTTTTAAAAATTTTCTTACTAATTGTAAAATTTGTAATAAAAAACTCTTCTGGCTGTGTTTTTGTATATTTTTTATAAATGTTATTTATTGATGTCTCAAAACCTATAACTGGTGGTAAGAATAATAAAAATGACAAAGAATTTGTTGGATAATTATTTATATATTTTAATTCTATATTTTGTGGTAAATCAAACTTTTTATTAACAAAAGTATACATTAGTTTTGAATTGATAAATTTATAATTGAAATTAAATCTAAAATCTAAAACATAAGTTTCTACTTTTGCAATATTTGTAACTTTCCAACGAGAAGTTCCTGATTCTCTTGCCCAATCAATAGCGTTTATTGGTTCGCAATAACTTCCTGCTAAAGAGAATCCGATGTTTTGATTAATTTTAAATCCTGCACCTAATGAATAATTAATTGTTTGCTCTATTTTTAAATCTTCACTTGATTGATGGTTCGGATCCCAATAAAATAATTCTGTGTACGAAGGAACACGATATATTTTTGAAATGTTAGCAAATGTTTCTATATTAAATTTTGGCTTAAAAACAAATTTCTGTCCAAATTGTGGAAGATAGCCGTATCTTGAAAAATAATTAATTCTAAAACTTGTTTCAGAAGAAAATTTATTTTTATCAAAAAAAATATTTGTAAAAATTGTTTTTTCTTCG
>JBKBRH010000004.1:14349-16623 GCA_046292225.1 Endomicrobiia bacterium | reverse complement strand
ATACTATTTTTGCCATATCTTTTAGTTACTATATTGATTACACCGCTAAATGCATTATTGCCATATTTTGAAAAATTATCCGATTTTATAATTTGAATATATTCTATACTTTTTAAACTTATCGGAATATTAAAACTATGATGTCCGGTTTGGGGATCATTTAAAGGAATACCATTAAGCAAAATTTTCACCTGTTCAAAATTACCACCATTTAATGATACATCCTGTTGCATATCGCTACGAGAATAAATATCTACATTATACATTTTTAAAAGTTCTGAAAAATTTTTAGGAGATAGTTTTTCTATATCTTTTTGTGTGATGACAATTTCTGATGGTGAAAAAAATGATTTTCTATCAGCATATTTTATAGCATCTAAAAAAATTTCTGATGAAAATAAGGAAATATTTTTAATTATTATTATAATGTAGAGAATTAAAAATTTTTTCTTCATTTTTATCTCCTCCTTTTTATTTTTTGTTAACCAAAAATATAATATTGGTTAACAAATTTCAACAGGAGAAAAAATTATCTTAAATGTATACAATCACCTGATAGAATCTCCCTAAAACCAGATTTTGTTTTTACAACCAAAGCTCCTGTTTCCTGCAATATTTTTACTGCTTTACCTTGTATCCTTTCATTAAATGTAATAACTTCTACTTGTTTTCCCACAGTAGAGGATATCTCTACCCATCTTTTTATAATATCTGAATAATTCTTCTTAAGAAACATCTGATACCATTTATCTATTTCATATAACAAATCAATTAAAAATTTTGTTAAATCATAATTTATTTTTGTTTCTGCTAAAATTGAAGTTGCATTTAAATCATGATTTAAAAAAAATTCTTTTTTAATATTAACATTAACACCTACACCTACAATACACCAGTTAACATTATCTATCTCAGTATCTGCTTCTATAAGTATACCACAAATTTTTTTATCATTAACTACAACATCGTTAGGCCATTTTGTTGTAGCATTGACAAAATATTTTTTCCTTAAAACTTCAGCAATTGCAACTGAAAAAAGGTAATTTAAAATAAAAATCTTGTTAGGCGAAATTTGTGGTTTTAAAATTAAAGAAAAATAAATTCCTCCTTTAGGAGAAAACCATCTTCTTTGTATTCTTCCTTTACCTTCAGTTTGTTTCTCTGCAATAATTAAAACTTTATCTATTTGTTGTTGAGTTAAAATTTCTTTTGCTACATTCATTGTAGAATCAGTTGTTTTATAATAATATATTTTTTTAATTAATCTAAAATTTTGTTTTAAAACTTCTTCAGGTGCGAATTTTTTATTTATAAGTTTATAACCTAACTTTTTATTTTTTATTATATGATATCCTTCTTTATTTAATTTATTAACAATTTTATACACACCTGCACGAGAAATTTTTAATAATTTAGCAATATTTTCTCCTGAAACAAAACTTCCAAAATTTTGTTTTAAAACTTCTAATACTTTTAAAGTTTTATTTTTCATAAACTCATTATCAAATCCAAAATTATATCCAACACCGCAGATAACTAATATTAAAAAAATTTGCTATCATCACAGTTATACCTAAAGAAAATTTTAGTTTACTATTTTAACTTCTCTAATCCCTACTACAGCATTAGTTATATAAATTTTTTCAGCAATATTTAAATCTTCTAAAATTAGCGGTTTTTCTTTAATTTTATTTATATTCTGCTTAATTAAATATTTTCTAAAAACACCATCTAAAACTCCACAAGTAATCGGTGGGGTATAAAAAACATCACCGATTTTAACAAAAATATTTCCGCGAGATGTTTCCGTAACTTGTCCTTTTTTGTTCAAAAACAAAACATCAAAAAACTTTTTGTTTTTGTTTTTATTTTTATTATATTCTCTATTATAAAATATCCTATGAGTTGTTTTATGATATAAGAATACATTTTCTATATCAACTTTTTTATTTGATAAAACAATTTTTTCTATTTTTTTACTACAAAAATTTTTTTCATCAAAATCATAAACTTCTATATTTATATCTCCATTTTTTGATAAAAGCAATCTTATTCGTTTACTTTTTCTAAACTTTTTTGCTAAAAAATTTAATTTGTCCAAAATTTTATCTTCTTCATATTTAAAATCAAAATACAATGCTGAACTTTTCAACCTTTCAATATGATATCTTAACAGAAAATATCCATTTTGAAATTTTGAATTTGTAATATTCAATTTGAGATCATCAAAATTTTTTATTTCTTTATCAAATTTCGGAGAATATAACATCGTTT
>JBKBRH010000004.1:0-14249 GCA_046292225.1 Endomicrobiia bacterium | reverse complement strand
TGAATTTGTAATATTCAATTTGAGATCATCAAAATTTTTTATTTCTTTATCAAATTTCGGAGAATATAACATCGTTTCGATTAATCTAAACTTAGGAATTTTTTTTAACAAAAAAGTGCTTTTAAGTTTACATTCTTCAAACTCTTTTTCTGGTTGAGAATCAGAAACAATTCCGCTGCCTATGCCCATCTCTGATTTGCCGTTTTTATAAATCAAAGCTGTTCTTATAGCAACATTAAAAACAGCATTTTTTTTTGGAGTAAAAAAACCAATTGATCCAGTATAAACTTTTCTATCTTCCTTTTCTAATTCTTTTATAATTTGCATAGTTCTAATTTTTGGTGCTCCTGTTACAGAACCTGACGGAAAAATTGATTTAAAAAGCTTATATAAACTGATATTTTTATCAATTTTTGCCTGTATAGTAGAAGTCATCTGAAACAATGTTTCATATTTTTCTACTTCAAACAATTTTTTAGTTTCTACTTTAGCATATTTTGAAATTTTTCCCAAATCGTTTCTTAGTAAATCTACTATCATAATATTTTCAGCACGATTTTTTATACTATTTTGTAATTTTTTTATTTGCAGTTTATCTTCAAAAATATTTCTCCCACGATTTATCGTTCCTTTCATCGGTTTCATTATTATTAAATCGTCAATTTTTCTAAAAAACAATTCTGGAGAAAATGAAAGTATTGAAAATTTTTGTGTTTTTATAAACGCAGTATAAGAAACTTTTTGATTTTGTTTTAAAAAATTATAAAATTTTAATAATGACCCTGAAAAATTAAATTTTGTTTTTATAGTATAATTCACTTGATAAGTTTCTCCACAAAGAATATATTCTTTTATTTTTTTTATTGCATTAATATAGGCATCTTTTGATACGTTAAGATTTAGATTAGTTATAAAAAATTTTTTATCTTTTATTTCATTTTTATATTTTAAAAAATCTTCTAAAATTTTTGTATTACCTAAAAACTTATAATTTTTATGGTCAAAAACAAGTGGTGAGTCAAAAATATAAAAAAATGCTAATGGGAAGTTAAATTTTTTTTTACAAAATTCTTTATTATTTTTATAATCTAAGAAATATCCTAATTCATAAGAAAAAAAACCTGCAAGATAGTATCCTAAAGAAAGATATTTTTCTAAAACTGAAAAAAATTTTTTTATATTTTCAAAGTTGTACAATACTAATTCTTTTTTAGGTGAGACAAAAAAATAAGAAAGAAAATTTTCGTTGTCAACTTTTAATGTTTCAAACACTACAAATTTTTCATACCTATGATAAATATATCTAATTAATTTTGATATCTCATAATCTAACATTTTTAAAATATCAACTACTCCACAAAAAATTAGATGTTTATTTTCTTTGTTTTAACTAAAAAATTATTTTTTTATGTTTTTAAAAATAATTTCAGCAGCTTTTCTTCCAGACATAAACATACCACCAAAAATTGCACCCATCCGTGGTGAACCAAAAAATGCATTTGCAGCCATACCACAAACAATAAGCCCGTCACAAACTTCTTTTGTATTTTCTAAAAGTGCCTGTTCACCTTTTTGTGCCCACATCGATTGTTCGCCTTTTACAGAAACCCAGCCTAATTTTCGTTCAACAATTCTTGCAATTTCGCAATCGTGTCCTGTAGCATCAACAACATATTTTGACATCACAGAAATTGGGTCAACATGAAGCTTTGCTTGTTCAACTGCAGTCCAGTTTAATACAACACCACAAATCCTTTTTTCTCTTATTACAACATCTTCTACACTTAAAAGGTTGAAAATTTTAACCCCTTGTTTTATTGATTTATAAGTCAAAGCAGATATTGTTTCAATACTATCTGCAACATATAAATTTTCTTTATAATTTTTATACGAAATTTCAAGTTCATCTAATATTTCTAAAACTTCTTTTTGGAAAACAATTTTGTTAAACATAATTCCGCCACCTGGCATACCACCACCAACTTTAAGATGTCTTTCAAAAACAGCAACTTTAATACCTTGTTTTGCTAAATAATAACCACATAAAAGTCCACTTGGTCCTGCTCCACAAATTGCTACATCTAACTCTGTATTTTCAATTAATTCTTTAAGATAACTTTCTATAATTGCTTGAGTAATAATTTTTTCCATAAATCCTCCTTATTAAAAAATTTTATTTTTCTAAAATATAATAATTTAGAATAAAAATCAACTTTGTGATATTTTAAAGCTAAGGAAAATATATTTTGTCTTAATTTAATTCTTAGAAATGCTAAAAATAGCACTTATTCTAAATACATTTCTGGATTTACAGGGATAAAACTTTTTCTTAGCTCAAAATATATTTGTCCTGAAGAATCTGTTTCAGCAATAGTTTGACCTTTTTTAACTTCTTCTCCTTCATAAACTATAATTTTCCCAACCTGACCATATACTGAATGTATTTCATCTTTATGTTCTATAATAACCAATTTGCCATAACTTCTAAAATTTTGTGAGATAAAAATTACTTTACCATCTTCAATAGAAACAATTTTATCAAAAGATATCCCTTGAATAATAACCCCGTTGCGTATTATACAACTTCCATCACTTTCAATTTGTTCTTTACCAAACTTACATACAATTTCTCCAGATATTGGTTTTATAAAAGTTCTATTTATTTTTGGGATAGTTTTTTTTTGTTGTGAATGTAAAACTATTTCTTTTCTTTTTTGTTCTTCTTTAAGTTTCCTTAACAATTTCTCAAGCGCATTTTGTGTTGAAATCAAATCTTTGATTTCTTTTTCTATTTGTTTCTTTTTAGTAGAAATTTGTTTTAATAGTTGATTTTTTTCTATGAACAATTTTTTTTGTGCTTGTTTTTTTTCTTCTAATTGTTTATGGTAGTTAATTAATTCATTTTGTTTAATTTCATATTCTCGTTTTAGTCTTAATACATAATTTTTTTGTACTTTTGATTTTACAATTTGTTCTGAATATTTTTTTATCACATTTTTTTTCATTCTACGGATAAAATTATTTTCAATAAACGGTTTTTTTATTATATATTGTTTCACAAAATTATTTAAACTTATGTTTAACACTCTAGAATAAAATTCTATATCAGATTCTATTAACTCAATATTTTTTTTTATAGATGAAAGTGTAATTTTAACTTTCTCTATTTTATTTTCTATTTGTTTTTTTTGGTTTTCTATTTTTTTTATTTCTATCTCAATATTTTTGAGTTGATTTTGCAACTCTTTTGTTGTTTTATCATATTGTTGTTTTTGTTTAGTTTTTTGTTGAATATTTTTTTTTGTTTTTTCTATTTCTTTTTGTGTCTTTTTTATATCTTGCTGTGAAAAAATTAGTTGACAAAAAATCATAATGTTGAGGATTATAAAATATTTTTTAAAAAATTTAACATTCATTTTTATTTGTTTTCATTAACCAACAAGGCAGCAATAACATATACCAAAATATAAAAGGTTATATCATAATAGCCAACCTTTATTTTTGATGACATTATAAAATTCAAAATTTCTAAATTTGCTAACACAAAAAAGATATACAACGGAGTAAAAAATATTGTTCTTAAATATAAATTTTTATCATTTTTAAATAACAAAAATATTTGTATAACACTAGTCAACCCTACTATAATTAAAAAAATCTTTACAGCAATCTCTAAATTTTCCTTTAATTTATCTAACCTGGATAGATATGATCTTATATTATAGTCAAAAATTATTTCTTTAACAAAAGGTTTAGATCTTATAGATGTATTAAGTTGTGTAAATTCTTTTTCAGAATATTTCAAAAATTTAATCTTTATAAAATCAAAAAATGGATTTTCTTCAATTACACTTAACACTACACTAAATTCTGGGTTTTTTTTAATTTCGTTAAATAAACTTTCTTTTGTTATAAAATCAACATTTTTAAATTTTAAATTTTTAGATTCAAGATTTTTTATTTCTTTGACAAAATTTTTGACATCTTCATTTTCAGAAACAATAATGTTTACCTCAAATTTGTCTAAAAATTTGGAATTTAACCATTTCAATAAAATATATCCGTTATATATACTTAATAATCCTACTATCAACAATATGCTAAGCAAAAATCTCAAAATTTTATTATAAAATTTCATACTTTTTCTCCTAAAGTTATATATAATTATGATATGCTAATAATTTTAATTTTTTAAAAATTTCTTCTTTATATCTTAACCTCTCTTCTAAAGGAATTAATATACTTTTTGTCTTAATATTAAAATTTTCGCTGTTAAATTTTTTCAATAAACAAACTTCTTTACTAAAATTGTAAACAAAATTCGTAAGTTTTTTATCTTCAGAAAAACAAATAAAGGGAATGCCTAAATTTATAGCAACAATAATCCCATGTAATCTTGAAGTTATTATTAAATCTATATTTTTAAAAATCTGTTTATAATTTTCTACTCTGTCCCAAACCCTTATTTGACAATTTTTTATATCTTCAACCAAACTAAGACAAAATTTATAATCTTCTTCAAGATGAAATGGTATAAAAACTAATTCATATTTTCCAAACAAAATTTTGCATAAAGAAACTATCGATTTTTTATTAACATCATCTTTTTTTAAGACCAAACCGATTGTTTTTATATCATCAATCCTTTGATCATCTAAAATTCTTTCAGAAAATAAGCAAATGTCTGGACAAAATTCTACTTTATTATTCAATTTTTTAATTTTCTTAAGTTCTATTTCGTTTCTTACATATATAATATCTGCAGTCTTGATTAAAAATTTTAACATTTTTTTACTAAATTTCTTATTAACAATAAACTCTGTACTTAAAATAACAATTTTGTTCTTAAAAATTTTACCTAATAAAAATATTGTATAATAATAAAGAAAACTCAAAATACTTGTTTGATCTTGAAATATTCCTCCACAAAAAATTAATGTATTAGAAATTTTTAAAATTTTACTAATTTCTTTAAAATTTAATCTTGGGATGTAGAATAAATGATCATTTATTTTTAATATTTTTTTAGTATTATATAAAACAAAGATTTTTTTTTCTTTTTCTCCAAACTGTAAAATTAGTTTGTAAAGCACGCTCAACAACCATTCATCACCAAAATTATTAAAACCAAAATATCCACAAATACAAATATTTATCATATCATATTTTCTTCATATTAATTTTTTCGAAAATAAAAATTATAATTTCACCAATTAATAATCCCAAAAATATTCCTATTATACTTCTTAAAAAACACAAATGTATAGGAGTATGTATATGTAAAAAAGTATTAATTATTGAAACTTGGCTTAATATACTTACACAAAATAATATTTTTGTCAGCAGGATTTTATTATATTTCTTCATCAAGTATAAAGAAAACAAAAACAAAGGTTGTGCAAAAAATATTTC
Source organism: Endomicrobiia bacterium (assembly GCA_046292225.1). Lineage (GTDB taxonomy): Bacteria > Elusimicrobiota > Endomicrobiia > DTEH01 > DTEH01 > JANXDG01. Next base: position 8,837 of record JBKBRH010000004.1, on the reverse strand, counting down.
TTTAAACCTCGGCCTAAATAAAATTCTTTTCTCTATAAATTCTCTAAAATATAACTCGTATCTTAAAACAAATTCTTTTCCTACATTGCCTGTTCTTAACAAAATATACGCAAAAATAATTATCAAACTTAAAATCACAAAAATATCTCTCAACTTAACCTCATATTCTGAAAGTTTTTTTAGTTCTGTTCTATCAAAAACAAAAAATGGTGATAAAATTATAGGTAAAAAAAACATAATTTTTGCTCCCATAATTTTTTTTTCTAAAACAATATATTCATATCCTTGCATAAATCCCCAGATGAAAATTCCTAAAAATAACATTAAAAAATTTGTTTTTATATAAACAACTTCTTGCTTTAGTTTTATATCATTAAAAGATATATTTTTGTAAATCATTAAAGGGGCAATTATTGCTATAAATAATACTAAAATATTATTTATTCTACCAAATGATATTGTTCTAAAAGTTCTTAGCTCAAAAAAATTATTTCTAATAACAAAATTTTTTAATATATCTTTTATCAACTTAATATTTTCGTCATAACTTAAATATTCTGATGGTATAATATAAATTAAATTACAACTTCTTTCAAATATTGCTTTTCTTATTTTTAATACTGCAAGATCTTTTTGTTGAGTAATTTTCAATTCTCTGTTAATGTTTAAATCTAATATAAAACTTCTTAATGAAACAGTTTTTTTAGAAAAAATTTCTTCTCCACCAAATTCAAAATTTAATTTTACAAAATTATTTTTTTCGAGCAACAATTTTAATTCTTGATTAGTAATCTTTTTGACTGAAATACCATAAAATTCTTTAGATTCTAAACAAGAAGTATTTTGGGGAGAAAATATAATTGAAAAAATTTTATCACTACAAGATTTCACAAATTCTGAAATTTGTAAAAAATCATATCTTTTATCTTTATCTATTTTTAACACGACCTCTTTGTTTAAAAAACTGTTATAATTATCTAAAAAAAAATTATAGTTTAAACTGAAAAACAAACCATTATTTAGATCTGTTTTTATTCTTTTTAAACTCTTGTCATTTATCAAAAAATAATCGATGTCTATAACAAAAAATTTTTTATTATTTTCCCATTTTATTCTTGAAATTATGTTATAAAGAGATGTGAAAAATAATAAAAAAATTATAATCACAAAAAAAATTTTTTTTATTCTCATTTTTATTTCTTTTATTTACCTTTTAAAATACTGTCATATATCTCAATATATTTCTTTGCAGAAACATCCCAGGAAAAATTTTTTTGCATACAGTTTATTCGTAAAATTTTAAAAATTTCTTTGTTATGAAAAATCTCTATTGACTGCAAAATTTTATTATAAAATTGTTCTTCATTATATTGTTCAAAAATAAACCCACAACCTTTCTTTGTTTCAATATCAAATTGTTCAACAGTATCAACAAGACCTCCTGTTTTATACACTATAGGTATTGTTGCATATCTCATAGCAATCATCTGTGATAACCCACAAGGTTCAGAGCTTGACGGCATTAAGAAAAAATCTGCTGCTGCATATATTTTATGTCCTAAAGGATTATTAAAATCAATAAATAACCTAAAACTATCTTTGTATTCTTTACTAATCTGTTGTAATTTTTCCTGTAATTCTTTTTTACCTTTACCAAGAATTACAACTTGAACTTCATTTTCAGAAAGCAATTTTGGTAAAACTCTTATTATTAAATCAAATCCTTTAAGAGGATCTATTCTTGAAACCATACCATATAAAGGAATTTCTTGTGATATTTTAAACTCACATATTTTTTGTAACTCTTCTTTACACAAAGATTTTTTTTCTATTTGTTTTATATTATAATTTGCCTTAATATATTCATCTGTTTCAGGATTCCATTCGTTGTAATCAATACCATTTAAAATACCGATAACCTTTCCTTCTGAATATTTTTTTGAAAGCACACCTTCAAGACCTCTACCTTCAATGTGAGAATCACAAACCATCTTAGCATAAGTTGGAGATACAGTTGTAACTATGTCAGAGAACACTATCCCTGATTTCATAAAATTTATCTTGCCATAATATTCAAATTTTTCAGGAGTAAAATCGTATGGAGCAAATCCTGCAAGTTCAAAAATTTTATAGTCATATAATCCTTGATATGCAATGTTATGTATTGTGAAAACACTTTTTGTATGTTGGAAAAAAGCATCTATAGAATATAAAGTTTTAAGATATGCAGGAATAAGTCCTGTTTGCATATCATGACAGTGAATAATATCTGCTTTAAAATCTACTGCTTTTAATGTTTCAAGTACTCCCCTGCTAAAAAATATAAATCTTAAAGGATTATCTTCATAGTCACCTTCTGAAGTAGCATAAACTTCTTCTCTTCCAAAAAACCTATCGTTTTCTAATAGATAAACTTTTATATTTTTATCTAACTTACCTTGCCAAATTTTTCCTTCTATATATTCTTCTTTTAACGGTATTACAACTTTTTGGTTTGTTTCTTTCAACTTAAATTTTTTTTTATCTATTTTTTTACTATGCAATGGTATAATAACTCTTACATCAACTTTTTTTTGTTTAAGAAATTTTGGCAAACTGCCCACAACATCTGCTAATCCACCAACTTTTACAAATGGTACACATTCAAAACTTGCAAAAACAATTTTCATAAAAATTCTCCTTTCTTTAAATTATCATCTTATTTTAATTTCTCTTAAAAACTTTGCATCGTTTTCTGGCAAAGAAGAATTTATTGACATTGCTGTACCTATTTCAAACCCAGCTGTTTTTATTAATCTTGGCATTATAGTTATATACCAATGATAATACTCTTTCCCTTTCTCATTTACTGGAACACTACGAATTACAAAATTATAATCTGGGTTTTCTAATCCATAATAAAGTTTTGATATTGTTAACTTCAAATTTTTTGCTAAATCTGTAATTTCAGCATCATTTATTTCTCCAAAAGATTCCATATGTCTTCTTGGTAATATCCACATATGAAACGGTGCCAATGCTGCATATGGAACAAATGATACGAAATGTCCAGTTTCTACAACAATTCGTTCTTGCAATTTAAGTTCTTCTTCTAACATTTTACAAAAAACACATTCTCCTGTCTCATCAAAATATCTCATTGCTTCTTCAATTCTGTATCTTATATGAAATGGCACAACAGGGATAGCAATAAGTTGTGAATGCGGATGTTCAATAGAGGCACCTGCTTGTTCTCCATAGTTTTTAAACACAATAACCATTTTTATTCTTTTATCTTTTTCTGCAGCAAGATATCTTTCTTTATAAACACTTATAACTTGTTCTAAATCTTTCTCGGGCATAAAAGGTATTAACATATTATGCTTTGCTGATTCTATGATCACTTCTGCAGTACCTACTCCTGTAACTTTTCTTTTTATTCCTTCCATTTTGTACTCTACTGTCCCTTCAGGAACAACTGCAGGGTATTTGTTAGGTATTACTCTTATTTTCCATTTTCCATTTTCGTCATTTATAACAAAACTTTCGTAAGGTGTCATATGTTCATTGCCAGGACAAAATGGACATTTAGAAGAGTGTTCCTCTAAAACTTTCTTTTCTTTTATTGATTTAAAATCTTCAGGCCGTTTTGCTCTTTCAGTAGAAATTACAACCCATTCTTTTGTTGCAATATTTTGTCTTATTTCTGGCATATAAAATTTTCCTCCTTAATTTTAAAAAAATTTTTTATTCAAAATTTATTCACCAAAAATTTTTATCCAAACTTTCCTTTGTCTTGGACCATCAAATTCGCAAAAGAATATTCCTTGCCAGGTTCCTAATTTTAATTTATTATTTGAAACAAAAACATTTATTGATGTACCTATAATTGAAGATTTTATATGCGCATCAGAATTTCCTTCTATATGAGTATAGTATTTTTCATATTGTGGAATTAAATCTTGGACTTTCTTAATAATATCTTCTACAACTGAAGAATCTGCATTTTCGTTAATTATAACTGCAGCAGTTGTATGTGGAACAAAAATATAACATATCCCATCATCAATTTTAGATTCTTTTACTACTTTAAGAATATTTTCTGTTATATCAATAAACTCAACACGAGATGAAGAATTTATAATTATTTCTTTTGTAAAAATCTTCATTAGAAGGTTAAACCAAATATTCTAATTTTATTTTCTTTAAACTATTAAATATATTAAGTTTTATATTTGGATAATATTTTTGTAAATCCTCAACAATATTTTCGAGATATTTCCTTTGTTGAAACTTATCATTTTTATAATACGGGCATCTATTGTCTACAACAGGCAAATTTTTTAATTCTGCATATCTTTTTGTCTCTTCAGAAGAGACATATACAAGAGGACGGATTATGACAATTTCTCCTTTAAACATTTCGATCTTTGCAGGCATTGTAGAAATTTCTCCATGATAGAATAAATTCATCAAAAAAGTAACTATAACATCATCTAAGTTATGACCAAACGCAACTTTTTTACAATTTAATTCTTTTGCTAGAAGAAAAATTTCTTTTCTTCTATTCCAACTACACCAAAAACAACTAAATTTTTTCTCACTTTTTGGTAATGATTTTTTTATAAAAAAATATTTGATATTTATACTTTCAAGATATGATTTTAAAGAATTTTGTGATTCAGGATCAATAAATCCGTAATCTATAGTTGCAGCAAAAATGTTAAATTTAAAAGGAAGTTTTTTTTGTTTTTCTTTCAAGATGTCTATTAAAGCTAAACTATCTTTGCCTCCTGAAAGTGCTACAAGGATGTTATCTTCGTTTTTTAACATTTCATAATTACCTAATGCTTTACCTACTTTTTTTAACACATATTGTATCATTTTATTTTCTTTGATTTTACTATTATTCATAACTTTATATTTTACAAAAATAATATTCTATAGACAAGATATAAAAAACTTGTCAGATATTGATTTTAATTTTTAATATTTATATATTAAAAATATGAAATTCAACACAATTGCAGTAATAGGTACACAATGGGGAGATGAAGGAAAAGGTAAAGTTGTACATTTTTTATCTCGTCAAGCAGATTATATTGTACGATATCAAGGTGGAAACAATGCTGGCCATACTGTTGTTTTTGACGGCAAAGAACATATCTTACATTTAATTCCTTCTGGAATTTTAGAAAATAAAAAGTGTATAATTACAAACGGTGTTGTAGTTGACCCTGAAGCATTGTATCAAGAAATTAAATTTTTAGAATCAAAAGGTATAAAAGTAACTAAAGACAATCTTTTTATTTCAGATCGTGCACATTTAATTTTACCTTATCATAAATATTTAGATGCTTTGAGGGAAAAAACACAAAAAATTGGTACTACACAGAAAGGAATCGGTCCATGTTATGCAGATAAATATTCAAGGTCTGGAATACGTATATGTGACTATTTAGAAAATGATACTTTTAAAAGTTTAGTTGAAAAAAATTTGCAAGAAAAATATCCTTTAATAAAACAATTTATTTCTTTAGAAGAAATAAAAAGGCAAATTTTTGATCAGCACAAAAAATATTCAAATTTTATAAAACAATTTGCTACTAATACTACCAAATTATTAATAGACATAATACACAAAGGGAAAACAGTTATATTTGAAAGTGCACAAGGTACTATGCTAGATGTAGAATTTGGTACATACCCATATGTAACATCTTCACATCCAATTTCTGGTGGAATTTTTATAGGCACGGGGATTCCTCCTCAATATATAACAAAAATTGTAGGTGTGGTAAAAGCATACACAACACGTGTAGGTGAAGGACCTTTCCCCACCGAGATCAAATCCAAACTACAAGAATATCTTCGTAATGTAGGAAAAGAATATGGTGCTACTACAGGTAGACCACGACGATGTGGCTGGTTTGACAGTGTAGTTGTTCGTCATTCTATAAAAATTAATGGTATTACAGAAATTGTGTTAACAAAACTTGATTGTTTAAAAAATATAAATCCATTAAAAATTTGTATCGCTTACAAATATAAAGGAAAACTTTTATATGACTTCCCTCCTTCAAGAAAAATTCAACAATTAGCAAAACCGCTATATATAGAAACCGAAGGGTTTAATGAAGACATACGCGGAATTACAAAATATCAAAATCTTCCTAAAAATGTAAAAAAATATGTTGAACTAATAGAAAAATATTCTGGCTTAAAAATAAAAATGATCTCTTTAGGTAGAGACCGTAACGAAACTATATTTAAATAGAATCCGTAGAGTATTTTCTATCCAACTTAAGCAATATGAAAAAAACTCGTTTCCCATTTTTTTTAAAATTTATTCTGATTTTCATATCTTTATCTACTATCCCTCTTATAGTCGCAAGTATTCAATCTACCAAAATTTTAAAACCTGCTTTAAGAACAATATATCTAGAACTGCATACAAAAACTATTTCTAACATTGCTACAAAAATAAATACTTATTTTGAAACATTATCTAGTGTCCTACCATTTATAGAAGAAGTAATTTCAAAACAAGATATCTCTTGGGATAATAAACAACGGATACTCGAAACTTTAATTAATGTAAACAAAAATATTGTTTCTATTTCAATTTTGGATATAAATGGAAAAGAAAAAATAAAAATATATAATCCAAATATAATTATTCAACCTTCGTTAGAAGATTTAAGTAATACAAAATATTTTAAGAATTTAAAAAACACCAATCTTAACAATATACTAAGTACACCTTACTTTTATGAAAATAGTTATATAATAGATAGTTTTTATAAAAAATCAAATTTTTATATTCGTATATGTTTATCTTTAAATTATTTATTTGAACAACTACAGCAGACAAAAGTAGGAAATACAGGATTTATATTCATATTTGACATAGAAGAAAACTCGTTAATATTTACAAATTACAATTCTCCTATAAAAAATATAGAAGAGATTTTACCTCGTTCAATTAACCAACTTGCAAAACAATCAGTTTCTGTTGGTTCTAAAGAATTTAATTTAAACAACACGGAATATATTGTTTCCTACATATCTTTACCTTTAATTAACTGGGTTGTTTTTTTAAGACAACAACAACAAGAAGCATATTTTACAAGTAATATTTTAACAAAACAGACAACAAGATTAATTTTATTTTTAATTTTTATTTCTTCTTTAGTTTCTTTTTTGATTGCAACTGGTATTTCTAAACCAATATTAAAAATAATAAATGCTGCAAAAATTGTTGCTTCGGGAAATTTTAATGTCAAAATAAACATAAAAACTTTTGATGAATTAGAAATTTTAGGTGAGACTTTTAATTATATGGCAAAAAAACTTAACGAATATGCAGAAATACAACTTGATAAACTTATTGCTGAAAAAACTAAAACTGAAGCTATAATTTTTTCAATCAAAGACGGCATTATATTGACAAATTATAATGGAGAAATTTTGTTAATTAACAATAAAGCAAAAGAAATTCTTGGTTTACAAGAGAAAGAAAATTTAGAAAATTTAAATATTTTCAATTTATTAGATGAAAGAATTAAACCTATTTTTGAATCTGCAATAAACGAACCTAACAAAATTTTTGAACTAAACTTATCAGATGAAAATCTTTCAAAATATTATCAAACAATTTCAATTCCTGTTGTTACATCACAGAAAAAAGAAAAAATAGGTATTGTAACAGTACTACATGATATTACTTTAGAAAAAGAACTTGATAAAATGAAAGAGGACTTTTTACATTCTATAACTCACGATTTACGAAATCCAATGACATCTTTGCGAGGGTTTATAAAATTTTTATATGATGGAGTTGGGGGACCTATAAATGAACAACAGAAAAAAATGTTAGAGACAATGGATAGAGCATCATTTAAATTATTAAATATGATAAATGACATTTTAGATATTGCAAAACTTGAAGCAGGTAAACTTGAATTATACCTTGAGAAAATAAATTTAATACAAATTATAAATTCTGTGAAAGAATTACTGCATCCACAATATACAAGAAAAAATATAAAATTGATATTAGACATACCACAAAATAATGATGTGATTATATATGCTGATGGTAAGTTATTAGAACGTGTATATATTAATCTTATTGGTAACGCAATAAAATTTACTCCTGAAGGAGGAGAAATTACTGTTGGTGTAGAAGAAAATGAATCTTTAGTAAGAAGTTATGTAAAAGACACTGGCGAAGGTATACCAAAAGAATATTTAGACAAAATTTTTGAAAAATTTGGTCAAGTAAAAGGTAAAAGCAGAGGTGGTACTGGTTTAGGTCTTACTATATGTAAATATATAATTGAAGCACATAAAGGCAAAATTTGGGTAGAATCAGAGTTATCTAAAGGATCAAAATTTTCATTTGAACTCCCAAAAAATTAGTTTTTAAATTTATGGAAAAAAATTTTAAAAATAAAAATTTTATTATATATTTTTTAATATTATTGGTGTTTAAAAATTTAGTTTATTCTCAACAATTATCTCAAATTCAAGAATCAAAAGAAGAAGATATATTATTACAAGAAATTGAAGTTAAAGAAGGTCAAACCTTGTCTTTTATTGCAAATTATTATTTAAAAGACCCAAAACGATGGCCTGAAATTTTAAAATACAACAAACTTTCCACAAGCGATATTTATGCCCCACTGCCTGGTATGAAACTTAAAATTCCTATCGTTTTAGTGAAAGAAAAGTTTCGGCCTGCTTATCTTATATATATCCTAAACAGAGTTCAGTATAGAAAAAAAGGAAGTGTTGATTGGAAAGATGCAGCTGTAAACTTAGAATTATACAATGACGACTCTATTATTACACAT
>JBKBRH010000003.1:0-31924 GCA_046292225.1 Endomicrobiia bacterium | reverse complement strand
TAGAAAAAGTTAATAAAATAAATTCTTTAATAGAAAGAAATATTTCGTGGGTGTCAATAAGTGGAAAATATTTTATTTTTGGTATTTTTTTGGATAAAAAAATACCTGTTTATATTTCAGTTGACAGATATAATAAAATTATAAAACAAGTTAATGTTAATATTTCAAAACCAATAAAAGATTATAATTTCAAGTTATTATTTGCACCTAAAAAGGTTAAAATTTTAGAAAAATTAAACTATAAACTTATAAATACAATAGAATGGGGTACTTTTGCTCCGTTAAGTAAATTGTTTTACAATATACTTGTGGTTTTTTATAAAATATTTAAAAATTATGGTGTTGCAATAATAGGATTAACAATTATTTTGCAGATTTTAACTTTTCCGTTGATGTATAATTCTATAAAATCAGCTGCTAAAATGAGACAATTACAACCACAAATACAATTGTTACAAAAAGTCTACAAAGATGATCCAAAACGACTTAATATGGAAATTATGAATTTATATAGAGAAAAAAAAGTAAACCCATTTGGTGGATGTTTGCCATTAGTTTTACAGATACCAATTTTTTGGGCATTGTTTACAATGCTAAGAAACACATACGACCTTCGTGGAGCAGAGTTTGTTTTGTGGATAAAAGATTTATCTCAACCTGATAGATTTGTTATTCCAGGGACAAATTTTGCTTTTCCTGTATTAGTTTTGCTTATGGGAGCAACTATGTTTTTACAACAATTTGTCTCAGGCGGATTTTCAGATCCGCAACAGAAAAGTTTAGCAATAATGATGCCTGTTATATTTACTATAATGTTTTTTAATTTTCCATCAGGTTTAGTACTTTATTGGTTTATAAGCAATATTTTTTCTGTTTGTATACAATTTGTAGTGAATAAAAGTTTAAAAAAATAATAAATGAAAAAAAAAGAAGAAAAAATTTTAGAAAAATATAAGAAAATTTTTGTAGAAGAATTTGAAGGACCTAATTTAGATGAGGCAATAAAAATGGCAATAAGTTCTTTGAGAATGACAAAAGATGAACTTAAAATAAAAGTTTTGTTTGAAGGAGAACCTGGGTTGTTTGGTCTTGCGGGAAGTAAACCAGCAAAAATTAAAGTTATGCCTAAAACAGATAAATTAGAAAATTTAATAAAATATTTTGTTATAAAGTTATTAGATTTTATTAAAGAAAAAATTTCGTTTACAGAAGTTAAAATTGAAGATAAAAGAGTTGAAATAAAAGTTTTGGTTGAAGATGATGATGTTTTAAAAAATTTATTTGCTAAAAATTTACAACAATCTGTATCTTTATTATTAGAAAGTTTTGTTAAAAAAATAAATCCTGAATTTGAGATAAATCTTAAATTTCAAAAATTAAACCGCTAGATTTTTTAGTTTAAATGAAACAACTTGATACAATTGTTGCTATTTCAACACCTTTAGGTATTGGTGGGATAGGAATTGTGAGGTTAAGCGGACCAAAATCTCTACAAGTAGCAGAAAAAATTTTCTTTCCTAAAAACAAATCAAAAGTTATCTCACAACTGAAAACATTTACTATCCATTTGGGATATATAAAAAATAACGATGGTAATATTATTGATGAAGCATTGTTAATGATAATGCGTGCTCCACATAGTTATACTTGTGAAGATGTGGTAGAATTTTCCTGTCATGGCGGACCTGTGATTCTTAAACAGGTAGTAGAATTATGTTTAAAAAATGGTGCAAGGTTGGCAGAACCTGGAGAATTTACCAAACGTGCGTTTCTTAACGGTAGAATAGATCTTTCACAAGCAGAGGCAGTAATGGATTTAATAAGTTCTAAAAGTGTTTTACAGAATAAAATTTTTGCTTGTAGTTTACTTGGGAAAACGAAGGAAAATGTTCAAAATATTGTTGAAGAATTAAAATTAGTTGTTGCAGAGATTGAAGCAACAATAGATTATCCTGAAGAAGATGATGTTTTAAAAAATGTAAATTATCAAAAAATTAAACACCAAATAGAAAATTTAATTTCAAAGATAAAAATTGCAATTGAAAATTCACAAAAAATTTTGCCAATAATATCTGGTATAAATATAGCAATTGTTGGTAAAGTAAATGTTGGTAAATCAAGTTTGTTAAATGTACTACTTAATCATGAACGAGCAATTGTTTCTGATATTCCGGGGACAACAAGAGATACTATATCTGAAGTTGTTAATATTAAAAATGTACCGGTGCGGATAGTTGATACAGCAGGAATTAGACAACATACACAAAATGTTATTGAAGAAATCGGAATAAAAAGAACATATAACGCAATAAAAGAATCAGATGTAATAATATTTTTATTAGATGCTACACAGCTTGTAAACAAAGATGATGAAATTGTTGCTGAGACGATAATCTCATCTTCGTTAGATTTTGAGAAGAAAAAAGTTGTTATTTTAGTAGTTAATAAAGTGGATAGCGAGATAAGAATTTTTGACGATGAAGAAAAAATATACAATATAGTTAATAAATTAAAAGACAGGACAATTTTGTATCCAGAAATTAATAAAAATGAAAGTTTAAGAAAACAAATACATTTGATTTCTTGTAAAACACAGCAAGGAATAAAAGAACTTGAACAAAGAATTGTTGATTCACAAAATTTAGGAGATTTAGAAAAAAAACTATCTTTTCAGGAAACAGAACCAAATTTTTTTATTTCAAACTTAAGACAACTTGAATTAATTAAAAATTCTTTAAAAGAAATCCAAAAAGTACTTGAAAAAGATTTTGAAAAAGAAACAGAGATTGTTGCAGAACATTTAAAAAATGCAATTAAAGAATTACAAAAAATTACCGGAGGTGACTTAACTGAAGATGTGTTAGATATAATTTTTTCACGGTTCTGTGTAGGTAAATAAAATTTTATGGATTTAGGTCAACATTTTTTGGTTGATAAAAGTATTGTTGATAAGATAGTTAATAGTTTAGAATTAAATTCTGAAGATGTTGTTTTAGAGATAGGTGGTGGTAAAGGAACTCTTACAGAAAATATTGTTGAAAAAGTTAAGAGATTATATGTGATAGAGATTGATGAAAAACTCGTAAATTTGTTGAAAAATAAGTTTGTAAAGTATAATAATATAGAAATTATTAAAGGAAATTTTTTGGATTTTGACTTTAAAAAATTTTTTGATAAAAAAATTAAAATTGTAGGTAATGTTCCCTATAGTATAACTTCAGATATTTTAGAAAAAATTTTTTTATCAATAGATATTTGGTGTTTATGTGTATTAATGTTGCAAAAAGAAGTTGTACAAAAGTTGATTGCTAAACCTAAAGAAACATTTTTTTCAAAGTTGACTTTGACTGCAAATTTTTATACAGAAATAAAATTTGTTTGCGATGTTGAAAAAGAAAAATTTTCCCCACAGCCAAAAGTAAATTCTGCAGTTGTAAAATTTTCTCCAAAAGAAGATTTTTTGAGTTTTAAATATAAAGAAAATTTTTTTAAAATTATAGATATTGCGTTTAAATGTAAAAGAAAAACTTTGCTAAATTCTTTAAGTTTAGGGTTAAAAATAAATAAAGAAAAAATAAAGAAAATTCTTGTAAATTCAGATGTAAATTTTAAACAAAGACCTCATGAGACAAGTTTAGAACAATATTTAAAAATTACTGAAAAATTAAGTAAATTTATTGACTAATCCACAAAAAATAAAAATTATCCACAGAGTTGTCCACAGTGTGGATAAATATTAAACACCATAGATTTTAAATTTAAATAATGTTATGGAAGAGATAAATCTTAAACAACTATGGAACAAAGTTAAAGAGATAGTTTTTAATAATTTAGAAACACAAAAATTAGATTTATGGATATCTCCTATTACTATAAAAGAAATCAAAGATGGTAATGTGATTTTGTTAGTTCCTAATAAATATTTTTCTGATTGGTTAATCTCAAATGATTATTTGTCAAAAATTAAAGAAGTTCTTGATTTAGAATTAAAAGATGATGTTGAGATTGATTTTGAATATCTACACGATGTAAAAGATATAAACAAGCAACAACAGAAATTTGAATTTGAATATATACCGGAAAAAATTTTTGTATTAAAAGAAACATTTAATACAGAGTATACTTTTGAAAATTTTATAACTGATGAATCTAACAGATTTGCAAAAGCTGTATGCGAGACGGCAGCAAAACAGCCAGGTTCTACTTATAATCCTATTTTTATATACGCGCCAGTAGGGTTGGGTAAAACACATCTTCTACATGCTGTAGGGAACAAAATGTTAGAACTGTCAAAAAAATTTCGCATTGCTTATATTACAGCAGATAGGTTCGTCAACGAATATATACAGGCATTACAAAATAACAAAATTGATATTTTTAGATCTAAATTTCAAAATGCTATAGCTTTGTTGTTAGATGATATACAGTTTCTTATAGGTAAAGAGAAATCTCAAGAAGAATTTTTTCATATTTTTAATATTCTTTTTGATAACAAAAAGCAAATAATAATTACTTCTGATAGAAAACCACAGGAGTTAAAAGGTATAGAAGAAAGGTTAATAAGCAGGTTTGAATGGGGTGTTATTGCTGATATTGGAAGACCTTCGTTGGAATTAAGATTGGCTATTTTAAAACATAAAGCACAACGGCAACGAGTTTATATTCCAGATGATGTTTTAAGATATATTGCAGAAAATATTACAGAAAATATTAGAAGGTTAGAAGGTGCGTTGATAAAAATTATTGCTGTGTCTATTACAGAAAATATTCCTTTAACAATAGATAATGTAAAAGACATGTTAAAAGATATTATAGAACCAAAACCACAACCTGTAGATATACAAAAAATTATTGATGTAGTAGCAGAAGAATTTAAGTTGTCAAAGACAGAGTTGTTATCAAAAAAACGTTCGGATGCTTTAGCATTACCAAGACAGGTTGGAATGTATTTAGCAAAAATTATGACAGATTTGTCTTATGCAGAAATTGCTGAAAGTTTTAAAAGAAAAGATCATACAACTTCTTATCATGCTTATTTGAAGATAAAAAATTTAATATCTTCAAATCCGTATTATTCGCAGCTTATTAACAAAATGATTGAAAAAATAAGAAGTAAATAATTTTAAAAGGAGGTTTTGTATGGAACTTGTATTAACAAAAGAACCATTTTTAAAAAGTTTGCAGTTATTAGATCTTGTTGTATCTTCGCGTGCAGCTTTACCTATTTCAAGTGATGTTTTGATATATACAAAAGATAAAAATAAATGTATCTTTGTAGGAACAGATATTGAGACAGCCTTAAGTGTAGAAGTAGAATGTAAGGTGCTTTCAGATGGTGAGATATGTATTCCGGCAAAGAAGTTGTACGAAGCAGTGAAAGAACTTCCAGAAAATGAAAATATAGTTTTAAAAACAAAAGATGAAAAATTGCCTGTTGCAAATATGATCTGTGGAAAGATTAAAAATACTTTTATTGGCCAACCAGCAAAAAATCATCCTGGCATGCCACAAGTTGATCCAAAACAAATTAAATCATCACAAATACAAATTTCTTCAGAGATATTATTAGACGCTTTTAATAAGACAGTGTTTGCTACTTCTAAAGAAGAAACAAGGTATTATTTAAATGGTGTGTTTTTGAATATACAAAAAGATAACATTAAATTTGTTGCTACAGATGGAAGAAGATTAGCATATGTAAACAGGATTGTTGAAGGATGTAAGGTTATTGCGAATGGTATTGTGCCAACAAAATCTGTAGATAGAGTTATTGACATATTAAAAAAAGTAGATACTAAAAGCTGCAAATTTTCTTTATTGCCAGAACACTTTGTTTTAGAAATAGATAACTTATGTTTTGTAAGCAGATTGGTACAAGGAGAGTTTCCTGCTTATGAACAGGTTATTCCTAAGATTAACAATACTTTAGATATACCAGCAGAAAAATTGTTGAAAGGAATAAAACAGTCTTCTTGGGTGACTACAGAGAAAGGTTTTGGAATAAAATTTTTGTTTACTAAAAATCTTTTAAAACTTTCTTTAGCAGTAGAATCTGTTGGTATTTCAGAAGTTGAGTTAGATATTGAATATAATAATAAAGATGTGGAAGTGAAATTTGAACCTAGTTATATTTTGGATATGATTTCTGTTTTAAAAGAAAAAACTGAGCTAATCATTGGTTTAAATGAACCTTCATCACCATGGACATTCCAACCTTTAGATGATAAAGGTTATCTTTACATTCTTATGCCGATGAAGTTATAAAATAATATTATGGAACATTTTTCAAATATAAAACCTATATTACAAAAAATTCTTAACAAATATGGTATTTGTGAAGATCTTACTAAAATTTATATTGTATGGGAAGAAGTTGTAGGTAAAAAAATTGCAAAAAAAATTGAACTTTGTGGTTTAAAAGGCGATACTTTGTTAGTAAAAGTTAACTCTCATATATATAGGCATCATTTAAAACTTTTAAAAAAAGAATGGCTAAAAAAAATAAATTTGTATTTAGATGAAAATTTAAAAGAACCTGCTTATGAAGGAAGATTTAAAGATATAAAAATTGTAAATTTATGAAAAACATAAATGGTAGACTTTTTGGTACAGATGGTATTCGTGGTATTTTTGGGGAATATCCTTTGAATACTGAGTTTATTAAAATTATAGGTAGTTATTCTGCTTTTGTACTAAAAAATGTTTTTGGTAAGGATAAAATTTTTATAGGGTGGGATACAAGAGAATCAAGTCCTAAAATTGTAGAGCTTTTGAAAAAAACTTTTTTAGATTTTGGTTATGAAGTTTATTTAACAAATGTTTTTCCGACAGGGGGTATAGCTTATCTTTGCAAAAAATATTCTTGTTTAGGAGTTGTAATTTCTGCTTCTCATAATCCGTATAATTTTAATGGAATAAAATTTATATCACCTTTTGGAACAAAGATTTCTGATCAAATAGAAGAAAAAATTGAAGAAAATATAAAACGAAAGACAAAAATAAAAAAAGATAATAAAAAAGGTAATTTAATAGATTATTCAACGAAAGCAGAAAATGAATATATAGATTTTTTATTAGATATTTTTGGTAACAATATAAATAATTCTTTTTTATCTTTAGTTGTAGATTGTGCAAATGGTGCAGGGTGTAAAATTGCAAAAAATATTTTTCCAAAATTGGTAAAAAAATGTCAGTTTGTAAATACATCTCCCAATGGTAAAAATATAAATTATAGATGTGGTTCTACACATCCACAATATTTAAAGAAAAAAATAAAAAATAATCAAATAGGAATTTTGTTTGATGGTGATTGTGATAGAGTAATCTTTATTGACGAAAAGAAAAATATTCGTGATGGTGATTATATCATTGGAATTTTAGCAAGTGAATATAAAAAAAATAAGAATTTAAAAAATTCTTTAGTAGTTGTTACTACAATGTCAAATTTAGGGTTGTTAAAATATTTATGGTCAAAGAATATTAAAGTCATACAATGTCCTGTAGGAGATAAGTATGTCTCTGAATATTTGAAATCTTATGATGGCAACCTTGGTGGGGAACAAGCAGGACATATTGTTTTGTATGATTATTTACCTACAGGAGATGGTTTTATCACAACGATGGAAGTTTTAAAAATACTGATTAATAATAAAAAGCCATTATATAAACTTTGTAAAATTTTTGATAAATATCCGCAGATAATAAAGAATGTTGAAACAAAAGATAAACCTTCAATTGAAGAAATTTTTGATAAAAAATTTATAAAAGATTTAGAGAATAAAATTCAAGGTAGGATAGTGTTAAGATATTCAGGAACAGAACCATTATTCCGTATAATGGTTGAAGGAAAAAATAAGTCAAAGATAGAAGATATTGCAGAAGTTATCAAAAAACAATTTTTGGGATTTGTTAATAAAAAGAATTAAAATCTATGCCAAAGTTAGGTGTAAATATCGATCATATAGCAACTTTGAGACAACAAAGAAAAATTGGTTACCCATCTATTATTGAAGCAGCAAAAATTTTAGAATCTTGTGGTGTAGACCAAATTACTGTTCATCTTAGAGAAGATAGAAGACATATTCAAGATGAAGATGTAATCCAACTTAAAAAAATTTTAAAAATACCGTTGAACCTTGAAATGTCGTTAAATAAAAAAATTGTTGACTTTGCATTAAAAGTGAAACCAAAAGAAGTATGTATAGTTCCTGAAAGAAGACAGGAGCTTACTACTGAAGGTGGGCTGGATTTAGAAAAAAATTATAAAAAAGTAAAATCTACTATTTTTAAATTAAAACAAGAAAATATTTGTGTAAGTTTGTTTATAGAACCGCAGGAAAAATCTGTAAAATTAGCAAAAGAACTTGGTGCTGATGCTGTTGAAATACATACAGGTAAATATTCTTTATGTAAAATTGGTACCAAAAAGTTTTATAATGAACTTGATAAGATAAAAAAAGTAAGCAAGATTGTTTTGAAAGAAGGTTTAATACTTAACGCAGGCCATGGACTTGATTATAATAATGTAAAATATATTGCAGAAATTGAAGGTATTAATACTTTAAATATTGGATTTTCAATAATTTCACGGGCAGTTTTTGTTGGGTTAAGGCAAGCAGCAGAAGAAATGTTAAGTTTGTCTAAAGGATAAAAATTTAAAAATATAGGTTTAAGCATTATGTGTGGTATAGTAGGTTATGTAGGTAAAAGAAATATTTTAGAAGTTTTAATTTCTGGAATAAAACGTCTTGAATATCGTGGGTATGATTCAAGTGGTATCGCGGTATTGAAAGATAATAAAATTTTTCGTCATCGTGTAGTTGGCAAAGTTGTGAATATGGAATCGTCTTTACCTAAAGAATTTTATTTTAATTTATCAACATCAGATTTAAACTATGTTGGTATAGCTCATACTCGTTGGGCAACACATGGTAAACCATCAGAAGAAAATGCTCACCCCCATATTGATTGTAATGAGAATTTTGTAATAGTTCACAATGGTATAATAGAAAATTTTTTAGAGTTAAAAACAAAACTTAAAAACCATAAATTTTTTTCTGAAACAGATACTGAAATTATTATCCATTTGATAGAAGAAAATTATAATGGTTCTTTATTAGAAGCTATAAAACAAACAATGAAATTGTTAGAAGGTTCGTATGCATTTGTTGTAATTTCTAGATATCAACCACAAAAATTGTTTTTTGCAAGGAAAGATTCGCCACTGGTAATAGGTAGTTCAGAAAAAGAAAATTTTGTTGCTTCTGATGTAACCGCAATGTTAGAGTATACTAACAAATTTATATTTTTAGAAAACTATGACTATGGTGAGATTTCTTATAATGATATAAAAATTTTTAATTTGAAATCTGAAAAAATTCAACAAAGAAATATAAATGTGATAAATTGGACTTCACAAATGGTTGAAAAAAAAGGGTTTAAACATTTTATGTTAAAAGAGATTTATGAACAACCACAGGTGTTAAGAGAAAATATTTCGTCTCGTGTATTTGGTGAAAAAATTGTTTTTGATGAAGAGATAAAGTTTAAAGACCAAATGTTAGAAAGAATAGATAAAATATTATTAATAGGATGTGGAACATCATATCATGCAGCGATTGTATGTAAATATTTTTTTGAACACATACTTAAAATTCCTACAGAAGTAGATATAGCATCTGAGTTTAGATACAGAGATTTAATTTTTAAAAAAAATATGCTGGCTATTTTTATTTCGCAATCAGGTGAGACAGCAGATACTTTAGCCTCACTTAGGATTGTTAAAGAAAATAAAATACCTACATTAGGTGTATGCAATGTTGTAGGTTCTTCACTTTATCGTGAAGCAGATTCTAATATATATATTAAATGTGGGCCAGAGATAGGAGTTGCTTCTACAAAAGCGTTCACTGGACAACTTATATGTTTGTATTTATTTGGGTTATATGTTGCAAAGATTAGACAAACAATATCTCATCAGCGATATTTAGAAATTTTGAATTATTTATACAAAACACCAACTTATATAGAACATATTTTATCAGATACTTCATATATAAAACAGCTAGCAGAAAAATTTTATACAAAACGAGATTTTTTATATCTTGCCCGGGGAATAAACTATCCAATAGCGCTTGAAGGGGCGCTAAAACTTAAAGAAATATCTTATATTCATGCAGAAGGTTATCCTGCAGGTGAAATGAAACACGGACCCATTGCTTTGATTGACAAAGATATGCCAGTGGTAATAATTGCAACAAAAGGGTCATTATTACAAAAAGTTTTTTCTAATCTTGAAGAAGTAAAATCTCGTGATGCTAAAGTTATTGCTTTAACAAATTATGGTATAGAATCTAAAAGTATAGATTATAAAATAGTCTTACCTGAAACAGATGAGATTGTCTCGCCAATAATAAATGTAGTGCCACTACAGCTTCTTGCATATTATATTGCAGATATTTTAGGACGTGAGATTGACCAACCAAGAAATTTGGCAAAAAGTGTTACAGTGGAATAATTTTTAATATATTTATAGAAATTTAAACTTGAAAATTTGTTTAGTTTTTTATAAAAAATGTCAAATTTTGTTGTTTTAAAATTTAATTTATGTATTTACATTTTGCTATAAAAAGAATACATATTATATTTTTTTTAGTCTCATTTATTATTCTGACAAACGCTAAAAATGTTTTTGAAGAAAAAATTTATATTTTACCAAAAATAAATAATGAGATAAAAAAAGTAGCAATAACTTTTGATGATGGCCCTCATCCATATTACACAGAAAAAATAGTTGAAATAATAACGAAACATAATGTTAAAACAACATTTTTTTTAGTAGGTAAACAAGTTGAAAAATATCCTGAAATTGTGAAATTAATTTCAAAGAATAAAAACTGTAAAATAGGCAATCATACATATTCACATAAAAATCTTACCAAACTTTCTTTGAAAGAAGTTTATGATGAAATTAATAAAACACAAAATTTGCTTTATTCAATTGTAGATGAGAAAGATAAAATTATCTCATACTTTCGTCCTCCGGGAGGAAATTATGATAGAAAAGTTTTAGAAATTTTAGAAAAGATGAAATTAAATATTGCTTTATGGAGCGTGTTTACAAACGATCATTGTGAAGATATAAAAAAAGAAGACTTAATAGATACAATTAATACATTTTGTAATAATCAACAAGAAATTATTTTATTACATTCAGGGGTACAAACAACTTTGGAGGCATTAGAAGAAATAATACAAATTTTAAAAAACAAAGGATATAGTTTTGTGTTTATAGATGAAATTTTAGATGAAAAAAATTTTAGCAATTGATTATGGTGAGAAAAAAATAGGGTTAGCAATATCAGATGAGTTAGGTTTATGTGCAAATCCTTACGGAGTAATAAGGAATACAAAAGACGTTTTTAAAAAAATAAAAGAAATATCAGAAAATAATAAAATAAAGAAAATTTTGGTAGGAATACCATATTGGGATAAACCGTCTAAGATTGTAGATAAAATAAAAGAATTTGTTGAAAATTTAAAAAAAGAGATCAATATAGAAATAGAATTGTTTAACGAATTTTATTCTACAAAAATAGCAGAAGAAAAAATTTGTTCTATAGGGAAAAAATATAAAAAAGTAAAAAATAAAATTGATTCTTACGCTGCTTGTGTAATACTTCAAGAATATTTGGAAAATTATAGTAATTTTAAAATTGAAAAAGAAAATAAGAGATAGTTATGAGTAAGATAAAGTTTAATTTGTTAATGGTAAGATTTAAAAAAAATTACAAATTATATTTTAGTCAAGTAAGAAAACATACTTTATGGATGCTGTCATTGTTTATTATTGTTTTAATAATAACAGAATTTTATCCAAAACAGAAGAAAAAAATAGAAGTATCTCCCAATATGTCTGCTAAACAGGTTGGAAAAATGTTAAAAAAAGAAAAACTTATATTAGATGAAGAGATTTTCAGATGGATGATATATTTTACCATGAGTGAGAAAAAAATCAAACCAGGATATTATGAGTTATCATTTTCTTTGACTACCTTGCCTATAATATACGAGTTAACCCGTGGAACAAAACCTATAAAAGTTACTATCCCTGAAGGATTTACTGTAGAACAAATTGCAGCACGACTTTATGAAAAAGGTGTCATTTCAGACCCGATAGAGTTAATCACTTATGTTAAAACTAAAAATTTGGAAGGATACCTTTTTCCTGAAACATATTTTTTTGATTACAAACAAAATGTAAGATCTGTTGTAGAAAAAATGGTAAAAGAATTTTATAAAAATTATACTGAAGAGTTTAGTAAACGTGCTTATGAATTGAAATTGACTACACATCAAGTAGTTACTTTAGCATCTATTATAGAAAAAGAGGCAAAAACTTATGATGAAAAAATGATCATCTCAGGAGTGTTCCATAACAGGTTAAAGAAAAATTGGTATTTAGAATCCTGTGCCACTGTTAGATACGCTTTAAATAAATTTAAAGAACCGTTAACTTATAAAGATCTACAAGTTAATTCTCCTTATAATACATATAAAAGATTGGGATTACCACCTAATCCTATATGTAATCCAGGATTAGATTCTATAAAAGCAGCATTGTATCCTCAACAAACAGATGCTATGTTTTTTTTTACAACAAATAATAATACGCATATTTTTTCAAGATATTACAACCAACATTTGCAAAAACAAAAAGATATAAAAAATGGAAAAAAGAATAAAAATTAATTTTCCTTCATATAAGTTTGAATTAGTTTGTAAGTTAAATAACTCTTCCATAGCAGAGAAGATTTATAGTACCTTACCACAAGAATCTACCACAAAAATTTGGGGAGATGAGATATATTTTTATTTACCTTTAAATTTGTCAAATGAAAATCCTACTTTAGATGTAAAGATAGGAGATGTTGGATGGTGGCCTGAAGGGAAGTGTTTTTGTATATTTTTTGGTAGAACACCAATTTCAGATAGTGAAAATCCAAAACCATACAGTGAAATTACGCTTATAGGAAAAATAGAGATTACAAAAGAAATTGTTGCCAGGTTAAAATCTATAAAATCGAACAGTAAAGTTATTTTGGAAAAGTTATGAAGAAAAATAAAAAAATATTATTAGTATATAATCCGAGGAAACCAAATGTTGATAAAACAATAAAAACTATGTACAAAAATTTATGTAATTTTTATAATGTCAAAATCTGTAGTTCGGAAAAAATAAATTCTAAAAGTTGTGTTGCAGATATAATTTTAACTTTAGGTGGAGACGGAACAATATTGAAAGTTGGCCAATATGCAGTGGAAAAATCTATAGCAGTTTTAGGTGTTAATCTTGGAGGGCTTGGATATCTTGCTGAGTTTCAAGCGGATGATTCAGTATATAGTGTTATAAAAAATTATTTTTCTAATGATATCGAACCTCAGAAACGGTTGGTTTTAGAAATTTTTTGGAAGAATAAAAAATTTTATGCTTTAAATGATGTTATAGTAAAACCACTTTCTGCAAAAGTTTGCAATGTTGAATTGTTTATAAATAACCAAAAGATTACCCAAATTATAGGTGATGGTGTAATTGTTGCTACTGCAACAGGTTCTACTGCATATTCGTTAGCTTGTGGTGGAAGTATAGTTGAACCAGAAGCAGATGTATTACTTATAACTCCAATTTCTCCACATACTTTGTCAATGAGACCAATAATAATTTCTTCTGACAAAGAGGTAAAGATGTTTATTCCGGAATATAAATCAAACAAAAATATTATACTTTCTTTAGATGGACAAAGAAATTTTTACGTCAAACATTTTGATGAAATTAAGATTAAAAAATCAGAAAAAAGATTTTTGTTTATTCCAAATAAAGATAAAAATTTTTATGAAATTCTTAAAGAAAAGCTTTTTTGGGGCAAAAGATAAATTGACAAACATTTAAAATGTTAACCTATTTAGAAATAAAAAATTATATCTTTATTAAACATTTAGTTTTAGAGTTTGATAAAGGACTAAATATTTTTACCGGTGAGACAGGCGCAGGAAAATCAATTATAATAGAAGCGATATCTCTTCTTGCAGGAGAAAAAATTCTAAATTCTGTAGTTGGCAATTTTGATAAAAAATGTGAGATAGTAGGTATATTTGATTTGGATGATTATAAAAAAATATATCAAAAATTTTTTAAAGATTTAGATATAGAATTCCAAAAACAAATCATAATTAGACGAGAAATTGATCAACAGAATAGATCAAAATGTTTTATAAACGACAGATTAGTTTCTTTAACTTCCTTAAAAAATCTTTCTGATTTAGTTATAGATATTCATGGACAAAATGAGCATCAAAAATTGTTATCTCCGACATATCAAATTTTAGCGTTGGATGAATTTTCTGATATAGATGAAGAAATAGAAGAATATAAAAACAAATATTATCTTTATAAAAAAAAGCTTCAAGAAAAAGAGAATTTGTATAACGAGATATTGTTGAATAAACAGAAAATAGATCTTCTTAAATATCAAATAAACGAAATAGAACAAGCAAAACTTTCTTATGAGGATGAAAATATTGAATTAGAGTTTGAGAAGGCAAAAAGTGCACAGAAAGTTTTAAATTTATGTAGTGATATTAAGTATAACATTTCTGAAGTAAAACAAAAAGTTTCCTATATAGAAAGAAATTTAGAAAATTTACAAAATTTAGTAAATGAAAAAATTAGTTTCAGCTTTGATAATTTATATTCTGAAATTGATAATATTGAGAATTTAATAGAAAAATACAAAAATGTTTTTTCGATTTACACTACGGAATATATTGATATGTTAGTAGATAGAGTTGATATGATAAAAAAATTTAAAAGAAAATATGGTAATACAATCAAAGAGATTAAATCTTATTACGAAAACATAAAACAAGAACTAGCAACTATGGAGATAAAAGAAGACGGGTTAAATAATTTAGAAAAAGAAATTTTGCAGATAGAAGACGAGTTAGTAAAGTTAGCTAAAAGAATATCTGAAATAAGAAACAAAAGAAGTAAAATTCTTATAGAAGAAATTAATAAAGAATTTTGTTCTTTAGGATTACAAAAAGCAAAGATAGATGTTAGATTAGAGACAAAAGAATATGTAAAAGAAAATCTTTCACAAAATGGGTTTGATAAAGTAGAATTTTTTGTTTCTACAAATCCTGGTAGTCCATTTGCATCGTTGAAAAATATTGTTTCAGGAGGAGAACTTTCAAGGATAATGTTGGCTATAAAAACAGTTCTTGGTAAAAAAGAGAATACTCCCATCCTTATATTTGATGAGATAGATTCAGGAGTTAGTGGTCCTATGGGATTTGTCATAGGTAAAAAACTAAAACAGCTTTCGTTTAAAGATAAACAAATTTTTTGTATAACACATTTGCCACAGATAGCTTGTTTTGCTGATAAACATTTTTTGGTAAAAAAAGAACAAACAAAAGAAACTACTAAAATTAATGTCGATGTTGTAGAAGATAAAACAAGAGTTGAAGAAATAGCTAGGATGTTAAGCGGTGCTAAAATAGATGAGACATCTTTACAACATGCGAGAAATTTACTTAAAGAAGCGGCAAGTTGTATCAAGTAGGAGTTTTTTAGGTGAAGAAGAGATATATTTTGAAAATAGATAGTGAACATTGTAAAGGTTGTGAATTATGTATTTTTAATTGTCCACAAAAAGTTTTAAGACTATCAGAAAATATTAACAAATTAGGTTATAGATATGTAGAAATTGTAGATGTTATAAAATGTACAGGTTGTGGAAGATGTTATTTAATGTGCCCAGATTATTTAATTGAAATATATGAAGAAGAATAAATATTTTAAATAAAAATGTGATGAAAAAAATTTTACAAGGGAACATAGCATTGTGTGAAGGAGCTATTGAAGGCGGACTTGATGCTTATTATGCATATCCTATTACTCCTCAAAATGAAATTTCTGCATATTTTGCTGAAGTTTTGCCAAAATTGAATAAAATTTTTTTACAAGCTGAATCAGAAATTGCTGCTATAAATATGGTATTTGGTAGTGCACTTACAGGAAAACGTGCAATGACAACTTCTTCATCTCCTGGTGTTTCTTTAATGCAAGAAGGGATTTCTTATTTGTGTGCATGCGAACTTCCGTGTGTTGTGGTTAATGTTATGCGAGGAGGACCAGGGTTGGGTAATATAAGTGGTTCACAGCAGGATTATTTTCAATCAACTCGTGGAGGAGGTCATGGAGATTATTATACAATTGTGTTAGCACCTTTTAGTGTTAAAGAAATATACGAATTTGCAAAACAATCTTTTTTGCTTGCAGAAAAATATAAAAATCCTGTATTAATAATATACGATGGATATTTAGGCCAAATGATGGAAGTGTTTGATACAGAAACAAAAGAAGGTAAACTTGAAATAAAGTTAGACAAAAATATTGATAAAAGTTGGATTTTGGACGGAGCTAAAAATAGACCTCCAAGAAAAATTCGTTCTTTACTTATGGAAGAAGGTGAACTTGAAAAATTTAATTTTAAGTTAAAAGAAAAATATGATAGAATAAAAAAAGATGAAGTTAGGGTAGAGTTTTATCATATAGATGATGCAGAGATATGTTTAGTTGCATATGGTATGTCAGCAAGAGTTTGTTTAGAAGTTGTAAATAAATTAAGAGAAATTAAAGTTGGTCTTATAAGACCAATAACTTTATTTCCTTTCCCATATAAAGAAATTTTTGAAGTTTCAAAAAAAGTAAAAAAATTTTTAGTAGTAGAAATGAGTTTAGGCCAAATGATAGAAGATGTAAAACTTGCAGTTAATGGTAATGCAGATATATTTTTTTATGGTAGACCTGCTGGAAGTTTGGTTTCATCAAATGAGATTGTTAATAAAATAAAAGAAATTATAAAATAGTTTTTTGTTTATATGAAAGCAACAAAATTTGTTAAACCCGAAGCTCTAAAAAAGACATATCATAATTATTGTCCTGGTTGTGGACACGGTATCGTTCATAGATTAATTGCAGAGGTAGTTGACGAACTTGATATAAGAGAGAAAACCATAGCTATAGCACCAGTAGGATGTGCTGTTTTTGCATATGATTATTGGAATTTTGATGTTTCAGAAGCGCCACATGGAAGAGGGCCTGCTGTTGCTACGGGGATAAAAAGAGTGTTGCCAGACAGAGTAGTATTTACTTATCAAGGCGATGGCGACCTTGCAGCAATTGGTACTGCTGAAATAATTCATGCTGCAAACAGGTCTGAAAATATAACTGTGATTTTTGTAAACAACACTGTTTATGGTATGACATCAGGACAAATGGCGCCCACCACAATTCTTGGACAAAAAACATTAACCACTCCTTATGGAAGAGAAATTTGCCGAGATGGTTATCCTTTAAAAGTTTGTGAGTTACTTAATGTTCTTGAAGGGACAAAATATCTTGCAAGAGGAACTGTTACAAATCCTAAAAATGTAGCATTGACAAAGTCTTATATCAAAAAAGCGTTTACTAAACAAATTGAGAATAAAGGTTTTTCTTTAGTAGAAATTTTGTCGATGTGTTCTTCTGGATTACATAAATCTCCTATTGAAAATGTTGAATGGATTGAAAATGAACTTGTAAAATATTTTCCTTTAGGGGTAATTAAAGATGTATGAAGAAATTTTTATAGCAGGAAGTGGCGGTCAAGGAATTTTGTCATTAGGAAAAATTTTGGCATATGCCTCGTTAGAAGAAAACAAATATGCTACATATTATCCATCTTATGGTGCAGAAGTTAGAGGAGGTACCGCAAATTGTATGGTGAAAATTTCAGACAAGTTTATTTATTCCCCAATAGTAGAAAATCCTACTATTATGATTATAATGAATTTACCATCATATCTAAAATTTGTTAAAAAATTTTTGCCACAAAAATTTTTATTTTTAAATTCCTCTTTGATAGAAGAAAAAGAAGATATAAAAGAATTCATAAAAAATTATTCAAAAGATTTAGAAATAATAAAAATCCCAGCAACAGAAATTGCAAACAAAATTGGTTTTACTGTTGTCTCTAATACAGTGATGTTATCACAAGTAGTAAAGAAAACAGGAATATTTAAAATTGATAGTATAAAGAAAACTTTAGAGAAAATTTTTAGTAAAAAAGTATTGGAAATAAACCTGAAAGCTTTAGATGCTTCATAAAAATATTATGAGATATAAAATAGAAAAAGCAAAAGTTTCTGATGTTCAAAAGATCTACAAACTTGTTAACAAGTTTGCAAAAAAAAATTTGATGTTGCCAAGAGTTATAAATGATATATATGAAAGATTGTCAGAATTTTTTGTTATACGTAAAAATAAAGAAGTTATAGGTTGTGCTGCGATACATCTTACCTGGACAGGGAAGAATGAAGAAGTGTTAGCAGAGATAAGATCTTTAGCTGTAGAAGAAAATTTTCAAGGTAAAGGATTGGGAAGAAAACTTGTGTTTACTATTGAAAGAGAAGCAAAAAAGTTGGGTGTAAGAAAGATATTTGCTTTAACTTTTGTGTCAGAATTTTTTAAAAAGTTAGGATATCAGGTTATTCCAAGAGAAACATTGCCTCATAAAGTATGGACTGAATGTATTAATTGTCCATTTTTTATGGAATGTAAGGAGATTCCTGTAATAAAGTCGTTAGAAAAATGAACTCTCCTAAAATCTTATCATCGTCAAAAAATTCTTCAGAAAATGCTATAACACAAATTTTTTCTTCTTTATTAAAAGAAATTATTTTAGATTTTGAATTTAGAGAACAACAAGTTATAATGGCAAAAAAAATTTATCATAGTTTTTTAAATGATAAAAAAATAATAGTTGAAGCACCAACCGGTATAGGTAAAAGTTTAAGTTATCTTGTAGCGTCGTTGGTATATCTGAAAGAAAACAATGATAATGTTAGAATAATTGTTTCAACTTATACTAAAACATTACAACAACAATTGTTGAAAAAAGATTTTCCTTTGTTAAATAAAATTTCTCAAAAACTTTATAATTATGAAATAAAATATATGTGTTTTTATGGTAGCGAAAATTATATTTGTCTTAACAAATATTTTGAGTTTAAAAAAGGACTTTTAACTACAGATGAATTAATAAATCTCGCTAAAGTAGAAGAATGGTTAAATTATACCGATACAGGTTGTATTGATGAGTTAGATATAGATTTAAATTTTTGGCAAGAGATTAACCGTGAAGTGGATCTCTGTAGAAGTAGACATTGTAAGTTTTATGATCAATGTTTTTATTACAAAAATATAAAGAAAATGAAAAAAATGGATTTTGTAGTAGTTAACCACCATTTATTTTTTGCTAATATTTTATATTCAGGCAAGTTAATACCTAACAACGACAAAGATACTCAGGATATAATCATATTTGATGAGGCACATAATTTAGGAGATGTAATCCTTCAATGGTTAGGTTTTGAAGTTTCCAACACACAAATAAAATTTTTATGTAATCAGATATACAATCCTAAGAAACAAAGGGGACTTTTGACTAAATTAAAATCGTTGCCAGAAGAAATTATAAAAAATATTCAATCTTCTTTAGCAAATTTAGTTGCTTGTTCAGGACAATTTTTCACTGATTTAAATTTAAAGGTTCCAAATAACAAAAAAGAAATAAGAATTTTTATGCCTAACATAGTTGATGATGTGTTAACTTCTGCTTTAGGAGAACTTCTGAATGTTTTAAGATCAGCAAGAAATTCTGTTTCTACTGATGAAGAATTTTTTAGAATTAATGTGTTTATTAAAAGAATTCTTAGTTTTATTTCCATTATTTCATTATGGTTAAAATGTGAAGATTTAAAAAATTATATTTATTGGATAGAAAAAGAAGAGACAAAAAGAAAAAATTTAAAGATAACTTTAAGAATAACACCTTTAGAAGTAGCAAATGAAATGCAAACAAAAGTTTATTCTTTGTATAAAAAAATAGTTTTTACTTCCGCTACTGTTGCTGTTTATAATAATTTTGATTTTTTTAAAAAATCTGTAGGATTATTACCTGTAATTATACCTGAATCAAATTTAGTAGATGAATTGATTTTAGACTTTCCATTTGATTTTGAAAACAATGTAGTTTTGTATTTACCAGAAAATATTCCAGATCCTAAAGAAGAGTATGAAGAATATAAAATTTTAATTAATAAAATTATAAAAGAACTAATAAACCTGACATCAGGTAATACTTTTGTTTTATTTACAAGTTTTGAGTTAATGAACTGGGTTTATGAAAATATTGATTCAAAGTTTAAAATTCTTATTCAAACTGAAGGTAAATATAAATTAATAGAAAAATATAAGTCAACAGAGAACAGTGTATTATTTGGTGTGGACACTTTTTGGCAAGGTGTAGATATCCCAGGAGAAAAATTAATTTCTATAATTATTCCGAAACTACCATTTGATGTCCCAGAACATCCATTAGTAGAAGCAAAAGTAGAAAAAATAAAACTTGAAGGTAAAGATCCGTTTAAAGAATATTTATTACCTAATGCTATAATAAAACTTAAACAAGGATTTGGCAGACTAGTCAGAAGAAAGACTGACTGGGGAATAATAAGTATATTAGATCCAAGATTAAAAACAAGATGGTATGGTAAATATTTTTTAAAATCTTTGCCAAAATGTATGATAACTACAAATTTTTCTTTACTTAAAGAATTTTTTAAGAAAAGAAAAAATATATGAAAATAGGTGTGCATTGTTCAATAACAAAAGGATATAAAGGTGTATTATATGAAACTAAGCAGTTAGGATGTAATTGTTTGCAGATGTTTACTCATTCACCACGAATATGGAAATTTAGTTTACCTAAAAAACAAGAAATTGAAGAATTTAAATCGCTAAGAAAGAAATTTAATTTTTCACCTTTAGTGATACATACTGCATATCTTCCAAATCCTGCAAGTTCAAATAAAGAAATTTATTATAAAACAAGAGAGTTGTTATCGTTAGAATTTGAGCTTGCACAACTTTTTTCTGCAGAATATCTTGTGATGCATCCTGGAAGTTATTCTGAAGGTAGCAATTTGGAAGAAGGTATAAGAAATATAGTAAAAAGTATAGATTATTGTTTTGAATATATTGAAAACAAATTTGGCAGTATAAGTTTTATGTTGTTATTAGAAAATGTATGTGGTAATGGAAGAAAGATAGGAAGAACATTTGAGGAATTATCTAAGATTATAAATTTAAGTAAGTATAAAAAATATATAGGTTTATGTATTGACACAGCACACGCTTTCTCCTATGGTTATGATTTAACCAAAGAAGAAATAATAGCTAATATTATAGATGAAATTGAAAGATATATAGGAATAGAGAAATTAAAATTGATCCATTTAAACGATTCTAAGTATGAGCTAGGTAGTAGAATAGATAGACATTATCATATAGCTAAAGGAAGTATAGGCAAAGATGGATTTAAAGTGATATTGAGGTATTTTAAAAAATACCCTTTAATTCTTGAAACTCCTAAAGAAGTACCTTTTGATAAAATCTCGCCTAAAGATAAAGAAAATGTTAATATTGTCAAAAAAATTTTAAACTCCATTCATTAACCTACCTATTGACAAATCAAACATAAAGTGGTATAAAGTGGTATAAAGTAGTAAATATTAAAAATTGTAGGTTTTATGAAAAAAACTTCAGATTTTATTTTTACTGGTATTTCCTACCATACACTTGATGAAAAAAATAGGTTGTTTCTGCCAAATAAATATCGCAGTGGTACTAAAAAATATGTTTTAACTTGCGGAATTGATAATTGTATAGTGATATATTCTTACAATCAGTGGCAACAAGCAGTCAAAAGAATAGAAACAATTTCAATAAAAAATAAAACATACCAACGTGCTTTTGTACGAAATTTTTTTGCTGAAGCAGAAGTTGTAGAAATTGACATTCAAGGAAGAATTTTAATTCATAAAAAGTTTAAAGAAAAATATCATTTAAATAATGAAGTAGTTTTAGTAGGAAACAGAGATAAACTTGAATTATGGTCAAAAGAAGAATGGGAAAAATATTATAACAAAACTTCAAGAATTATAAGAAAGATTAAGACACAAATTGATATATAATTTTTTATATGCATATACCGGTTTTAATTGATAAAGTTATAGAATTTCTCAAACCAAAAGAAAATAGAATTTATATAGATGCTACATTAGGTTGTGGAGGATATACAGAAAAGATATTAAATGTATCTAAAGGATGTAAAATCATAGGTATTGATTGGGACTCTCAAGCAATAGAGTATTCTAAAGAAAGACTTAAAGATTTCTTAAATAATGGAGATGTGATAATTGTAAAAGATAATTTTATTAATCTAAAAAAAATATTAAAAGATTTAAAAATAAGTCAAGTAGATGGTGTGATATTTGATTTTGGATTATCTACTTTACAGATAAAATCTTGTCGTGGGTTTAGTTTTAATGATGATACACTTGATATGAGGATGAGTGATAGTTTTGGAAATGTGAGTGCTTATGATGTGGTTAATAAGTTTTCTAAACAACACCTAACAGATATTTTTTATTCTTATGGTGAAGAAAAATTTGGTAGGTTAATAGCAAAAAAAATTGTTGAATATAGAAAAAATAAGGAAATAAAATCAGCAAAACAACTGTCTGAAATTGTAGAAAGTCTGCTACATAGTAGAACGAAAAAGTTGTTCTTAAAAAATAGTAAACAGAAAGTAAAACTAAAATTCCATCCAGCAACAAAAATTTTCCAGGCGATAAGAATATTTGTCAACAATGAACTAAAAAACATAGAAATTGGAGTTAACGATGCCATAGATGTATTATCTTCTTCAGGCAGGGTTATAGCTATATGTTATCATTCGTTAGAGGACAGAATCGTAAAAAATATATTTAAAAACCGTAGCGATTGTAAGGTTATCACGAAGAAACCAGTAGTTGCTTCAGATGAAGAAATTAAATTTAACAGATCGGCACGAAGTGCAAAACTTCGTGTTGTTGAAAAATTATGAAAAAGAAAAAAGAATCCAAACAAATCAAAGTTATTATTTATTCTTTTTTGTTAATCTTATTATTTATCTTTTATCTAAGACAACAAGTTATTGTTATCAAATATCAAAACCAGCTTAAGTGTTTGTATGACGAAATTAAAATTTTAGAAAATAAAAATAAAGAACTTTATTTAAAAAAGCAAAAATTGAAGGATTCAGATAGGTTAAGAAAATTAGCTGAAGAATTAAATTTTGTTCCAATTAAGGAAACCGATATTATAAAAATTAATGAATAAGAGACGATTTGATATTATAAAAATAACAATAATATTTTTTGTACCATTAATTTTAATTTCCAGGATATTTTATATTCAAATTTGGAAACATAAAGATTTGATTTCTCATATTGAAAAACAGATATCTTCTAAGTTAGAGATTAACATTCCTCGTGGTGATATATTAGATAGAAATTATAAGCTTTTAGCGACATCGATTGAGTGTTCTTCAGTATTTATTTACTCTAAAGAATTTTTGAAATATCTTAATAATAATAAATCAAATGCTAAGATTAATATTTTAACTTCATTATGTAATGTATCTCAAGAAGAAATAAAAAAACGATGTGAGAAAGAAAAATATTTTCGTTTATTAGAAGAAATTTCTTTAGAAGAAGCAGATAAAATAAAAAATATCCCTGGAGTTGAAATCAAGAATTTTTCTAAAAGAATATATATATATGATAGAATATTAAACCATATCACAGGGAAAATTGATAAAGAAGGTAAAGCATATTCTGGTGTAGAGAAAGAGTTTGATAATTTTCTTTCTATGTTAAAAAATAAAGAAATAACCGTTTATAAAGGAGCCGGAAATAAAAAATCTTCAATTAGGTTAACCAGTATAAATGACGCAATTGAATTAGCAGAAAAAGAAAAAAATTGTTCTTTGGTTTTAACTATAGATGTTGAACTACAGAAGAAAATTGATAAAATTTTAAAAAAATACTTTGATATTTACAAACCCCAAAGGATAATTTGTTTAGTTCAAGATCCTAATAATGGTGAGATTTTATCTGCAAATGTTTTACCTTATACAGACACACCTTTTGAAAGTCCTTTTGCAAGTATATTATATGAGCCGGGATCAACATTTAAAGTTTTTTCTTTAGCAATATTTTTGGAAGAAAATGTTATTAAAAAAAACACAGTTGTAGATTGTGAAAATGGAGTTTTTGAATATAACAAAGTTAAAATTCGTGATGTTAAACCACATAAATCTCTTGATGTAGAAGGAATTATAGTTCATTCATCTAACATAGGTATGGCAAAACTTTACTTAAAATATTTAAACCCAAACAAATTTTTTAATTATTTAAATTTATTTGGGTTCGGAACATTGACAGGGGTGGAGTTACCATTTGAAGTTAGAGGATATGTTCCCAAAGTAGACGATAAAAACTATTCAGTTGTTACACCTTTGATGGTAAGCTTTGGTCAAGGAATTTCTGCAACTTTGCTACAAATAGTTAATGGTTATAGCATGATAGCAAATGGTGGGGAGTTATTGCAACCTTATATTGTCAAATATATCATTGATGGTAATGAAAAAATTGTTTACAAAGCAGAAAAGAAAGTTATAAGGAAAATTTTGTCTAAAACTACAACTGATACAATTAAAGAAATATTGTTCAAAACAGTAGAACGAGGTTCTGCTAAAGGCACATATTTGGATAATATAAAAATTTGTGCCAAAACTGGTACTGCGCAAAAGTTTGATTTTGAAATTAATAAATATTCTAAAACAGAATATATGATGAGTTGTTGTGGATTTTTCCCGATGCAAAATCCTCAATATGTTGTTGGTATATTTGTTGATGAACCTAAAAAAGGTTCTTTAGCGTCAGAAGTTGCTGTACCAATTTTTAAAGAAGTGGTATTAGAAATTTTAGGAAATTATAACGCAATAAAGTATGCAAAAAAGAATTAAAGATTTGTTAACAGATATTAAAATTTTAAAATTTTATCCAGAAGATTATTATCAATTTTTGGAAAAAAATGTTTCCTCAATAAAGTATAATTCTAAAGAAATTAAACCTAACGACATTTTTGTATGTTTAGGTGGGCAACATACAGAAGGAATTCTGTATGTTGATGAAGCAATAAAAAATGGTGCTATATGTATTGTGGCAGATAAAGAAGTAAGATTTATGAATAATAATGTATTGTATATTTTAGTAGACGATGCAAGGGTTGCGTTAGCAAAACTTTCTTCTAATTTTTATGATAATCCTTCAAAAAAAATGTTGTTGATAGGTATTACAGGGACAAATGGTAAAACTACAGTTACTTACCTTTTGGAGTCTATTTTTCGTGAAGCAAATTATAACCCAGCAGTTATAGGGACAATAAATTATAGGTTTAATGATAAAATATATTTATCTAAAAATACCACCCCGTTTGCTTCTGATTTACAAGGATTGTTGTATGAAATGTATGTTTCTTCTGTAGAAGTTGTTATAATGGAGGTATCTTCACATGCATTAGATCAAAAAAGGGTTTTAGGATGTGATTTTGATGTTGCAGTGTTTACAAATTTGTCTTCAGAACATTTAGATTATCATAAAAATATGGATGAATATTTTTTAGCAAAAAGTATTCTATTTAAAAATTTAAATAAGGATAAAAAAGAAATATTTAAAGATAGTAAGTTAGGTAAGAAAGTTTGTGTTATAAATTATGATGATGAATATGGTAAGAAATTAATAAATATGCTTGAAGATAAAGAAGTATTATTATATGGTAAAGGCAATAATGGTAAAAATAAATTTAAAGCAGTTAATATTACATATTTTAAAGATAAAACACAGTTTGAAATACAAAGAAATGGTAATAAAGTGTTTATAGAATCGCAATTATTAGGAGAATTTAATGTATATAATATTTTAGCTTCTTATGTTGTTGCATATTCACAAGGGATAGAAGATTCAAAAATAGTTGATGGTATAAAAAAAGTTACAAATATTAAAGGAAGATTAGAAAAAATACCAACACCTAAAGGATACGATGTTATAATAGATTATGCTCATACACCAGATGCACTACAAAAGGTAATTTTGACATTAAAAAAAATTCCACATAGGAAGTTAATAGTAGTATTTGGTTGTGGAGGGGACCGCGACAGAAACAAAAGGCCTGTTATGGGTTCTATAGCTACAACTTTAAGCGACTATGTCATATTAACTTCTGACAATCCAAGAAATGAAGATCCACAAAAAATTATTCTTGATATAGAAGTTGGGATAAAAAAATCTAAAAATACAAATTATGAAATAATGGTTGATAGGAAAGAAGCGATATTTAAAGCTTTAAGTATAGCACAGCAGGGAGATATTGTTTTATTAGCTGGGAAAGGTCATGAAGATTATCAAATCATAGGTGATAAGAAAATACATTTTGATGAAAGAGAAATAATTAATGATTTTTTTAGGATGCAAAAATGAATTTTGTATTAGATATACCGATAAATATAAATAAATTTTTAGAAAAAACATCTGCTAAGTTGGCATATCCTTTAAGAAAAAAAGTTTATAATATAAAAAAAGTTATTACAGATACTAGAAAGTATGATGGTAAAAATGGAATATTTTTTGCATTAAAAGGTAAGAATTTTGATGGCCATAAATTTGTTAAAAATATTATAAAAAACATAGATTTTGTTGTAATCTCGGATACGAATTATCTTATACCAAAATATAAAAATAAGTTTATTATTGTAGAAGATACGACAAAAGCATTAGATGGTTTGGCAAATCTTTATCGGAATTCTTTTCCAAATTTAAAAGTGATTTCAGTGGTTGGAAGCAATGGTAAAACAACTACAAAAGAGCTAATAAAACATATTTTGTCTCAAAAATATAAAACATTAGCAACTGTTGGTAATTTTAATAATCTTATAGGTGTAGCTTATACTCTATTGTCTTTAAACAGAAAAATAGAATTTTGTGTGGTAGAGATGGGTATTTCTTTACCCGGTGAGATGGACATTCTTGCATCTACTGTGAATCCAGATGTTGTAGTGTTTACAAACATAGGTAAAGAACATTTAGAATTTTTAGATTCTTTAGAAAAAGTTTTTTATGAAGAGACAAGGGTTTTAGATTATATAAATCCACAAAAAAGTATGCTGATAATAAATCGTGATGATTCTTACCTCAAACAGATAAATGGAAAATTTAACAAAAAACTTTACAGTTTGCTAGATTCAAATGTTGATGTTTATGTTGAAGAAGTTATGTTTACTGAGGAATATAGCAAAATTACTTTAATTTTAAAAGATAGATTAGCTGCGAAGTTGAAAATTTCTTTAAAGACAAGTTTATTAGGTAGACATAATGTCTACAATATTCTTGCAAGTATTACAACAACATTTTTTAACGGTATTGAAGAACTAGATTTGATAATTAAAGCGATTGAAGAGTTTTCTGCTGTAAGTATGCGCGGAGAAAAATTTGTTGTTAATAGTAATATAATAATTGACGAAAGTTATAATGCTAATCCAGATTCTATGAAAAATGCAATCACAACATTTTTTGACATTTTTAAAAATAGAAAAAAAATTTTAATTTTAGCGGACATGTTAGAATTAGGGAAATATTCAGAACAAGAGCACAGAAGGTTGTTAGAGGTAATAAATCTTAACGAAGTAGAAAAAATCTTTTTATTAGGTAAAGAAATAGAAGTTTTGTATGAGGAGATTAAGAAAATAAATAAAAATAAAGTAAAATTTTACAAAGAAGATAAAGAAAAACTTTTAAAAGATATAGAAAAGATAATTAAAGAAAATAACGATTATGTTTTATTATTTAAATCGTCGCATTATGTAGGATTGTATGAAATTGTACAAAGAATTAAAAATTTTTGTTTAACAGAAACGAAATAATTTATAGCAAAAAATAAATATATGATTTTTTATTTATCAAATTTAACAAATTTATTTTTTGGTTTTAATATTTTTAGATACATAACATTTAGATCTTTTTTAGGATTTATTGTAGGGTTTCTTTTATGTATTTTTATAATGCCATATTTTATAAGTATTATCAAGAAAAAACAATTTGTCCAAACAATAAGAGAAGATGGTCCTAAAACACATTTCAGTAAACAAAATACGCCTACTATGGGAGGCGTTGTTATTATTAGTGTTACTGTTATATCTATAATTTTGACAGCAAGGTTGAACAGGTTTGTTATATGGTGTTTGTTTACAATTTTGTATTTAGGTATTTTAGGTTTTTTGGATGATTACTTAAAAATAATTAAAAAACATCCAAAAGGTGTGTCAGCAAAATATAAATTGTTGTTTCAACTAATTTTTGCTTTAGCATTAAGTTATTATTTATATATTAATCCAAGTAATGTAAAATATTCAACTTATTTACATATTCCCTATCTTAAAGATACATTTATAAATTTAAGTTTGTTTTATTTTATAGTGGTAATTTTGACATTTACTGGAGCTTCAAACGGGATAAATCTTACTGATGGTTTAGATGGTTTAGCTATTGGTAATATAATTTTTGTTAGTATTACTTATGCGATATTAAGTTATGTTGCAGGTAATTACAAACTTTCATCTTATTTGAAATTACCTTATATTTCAGGTGCGGGAGAACTTACTGTTGTTTTATCTTGTTTAATAGGAGTGAGTTTAGGGTTTTTGTGGTACAACTCATATCCTGCTACAATTTTCATGGGTGATACAGGCTCTTTGTTTTTAGGTGGATTAATTGGTATTATAGCAATTTTTATAAAACAAGAAATTTTGCTTATTATTACAGGAGGGGTTTTTGTAGTAGAAGCTTTATCTGTAATTTTGCAGGTAGGATATTACAAAAAGACAAAGAAAAGAATTTTTCTTATGGCACCATTACATCATCATTATGAATTAAAAGGATATCATGAGGCTAAAATTACAGTAAGATTTTGGATCATAAGCATATTATTGAGTGTGGTAGCATTAGCTTCTTTAAAGATTAGGTGAAATTTATATGGAAAAATTTGTAAACAAAAAGGTAGGGTTAATAGGTTTAGGTATAAGCAATTTATATTTAGCAAATTATTTAGCAAAAAATAACAGAGTTTTTGTAACTGAAGAATTAAATGAAGATAAACTTAAAGATAAATTAGACAAACTTGATAAGTTTGTAGAATATGAATGTGGTGGGCATACTGATAAAATACTTGAAAGTGATATTGTTATTCGTTCTCCTGGTATACCAAGACATCATAGTTTAATACAGAAAGTTTTGTCTAAAAAAATACCTGTTTTTACAGAACTAGAAATTTCTTTTCAGATTATTAAATCAAAAATAAATAAAATTCCTAAAATTGTAGCTATTACAGGTACAAACGGTAAAACAACAACTACTACTCTTGTAGGAAAAATTTTATCATCTTGTTATCCTGATGTTATCGTAGCTGGGAATATAGGGATTCCATTAATAAATTTTGTTGATAGAATTAATGAAGATACAATTATAGTTTTAGAAGTTTCAAGTTATCAACTTGAAGACATTGTAGAGTTTAAACCATACATAAGTTGTATCTTAAATATTACAGAAGATCATCTTGAACATCATATTTCTATGGAAAATTATATTTCAGCGAAGACAAAAATTTTTATAAATCAAACTAAAAAAGATTTTTTAATATTAAAATATGATGATGAAAATATTAATAAAATTGATTTTAAAAAAATAAATCCTAAGATAATATTCTTTAGTAGAAATGATCTTGATGAAGGATGTTGGTGGCAAAAAGATAGTAAAAAAATAATTTTCAAATTTAAGGATTATTTTGAAGAATTTGTTGTTTATCCTAAAATTCCTGGAGAACATAATATAGAAAATATTTTGGCTTCTGTTTGTTGTAGTGTACTATTAAATGTGCCAAAAAAAAATATTGAAAAAACAGTGTCAGAATTTCCAGGTGTAGAACATAGATTAGAATTCGTTAGAGAAATAGATGGTGTGATTTTTGTTAATGATTCAAAATCTACAAATGTAGATTCTACTTTAGTAGCATTAAAAAGTTTTGATGTTCCAATACATTTGATTTTAGGAGGAAGAGATAAAAAAGCACCATATACGCCACTATTTGATTTAATAAAAGAAAAAGTAAAAACTATTCTCTTAATAGGAGAAGCTACAGAGATTATTTATTCACAAATTAAAAATTTGAATGTTATAATATACAAATGTAAGACATTAGAAAACGCTGTTTTAAAAGCAAAAGAAGTTGCAAAGAAAGGTGAGATTGTACTTCTTTCGCCAGCTTGTGCATCTTTTGACCAATTTAAAAATTTTGAACACAGAGGACAAGTTTTTAAAGAAATAGTAAATAGGTTATAAAAAATTTTATGAAGTACAAATTTTCTTTTGATACACAAAGTTATAAAGATTATGCTGATATATTATTTTTTTCAACTTTAGGATTGTCAATTTTTGGTTGTGTGATGATATTTTCTGTAACATCTCATATAAATAATTTTATTTTTTTAAAAAAACAAATCTTAGCAATTATAATAGGAATTTTATTGTGTGGTTTAGTATATAATTTGGATCTAAATTTATTTAAAAAACTTACATATCCTTTGACGTTTTTTGGATTTATACTTTTAATATCTGTTTTTTTCTTTCCAGCAAAAAATGGTGCTCATAGATGGATAAATATACCTTTTTTTGGTAATTTCCAGCCGTCAGAACTTATAAAAGTTATATTAGTTTTATTTGTGGCAAAATATGTGGATTTGTATAGAAGCAAAATAATAAATTATTCAAGACCATTATGGATACTTATGATTACAATGTTTATTTTTTGTTTTTTGATAATGTTGCAGCCAGATATTGGTACACCACTTTTAATAATTACTGTTTTAATATTAACACTATTTGTTTCTTCTATTACTTTAAAGAAAAATGTTGTTTTTAAAATTTTAATTGGATTGATTTTTATTTTAATTTTAGGATTTTTCTCTAAACCATATAGAATTGCTAGATTAAAAGCGATGTTAAATCCATGGCAGTATAAATCTACTGTAGGTTATCAGTTAGTACAGTCATATTTATCTTTAGCAAGGGGACATTTTAGTGGTTGTGGTTTAGGCAATGGAATTTTTAAAGAATATTATCTTCCAGAAGCACATACTGATTTTATATTCTGTATGATAGGTGAAGAATTAGGATTTATAGGTACTACTGGAATAATATTTGTATATACACTTATTTGTTTTTTAGGATTGTCAATAGCATATAGATGTTGTGTAAATTTTAAAAATTTTTATGGTGGCCTAATTGTTTTTGGATTAACTTTAAATATTGTTTTACAAGCATATATTAGCATTGCTATGACGATTGGGCTTCTGCCTACAAAAGGTATGGGATTACCATTTGTTTCTTATGGTGGTTCTTCAATAATAGTAAATTTTTTAAGTATAGGGTTGATTTTAAACATTTGGCGGAGATGTTATAAATGAAACTTTTAGTAGTGTCTTCTCCTACGGGAGGACATTTTTATCCTGCAGTAGAAATAGCAAAAAAATTAGTTTCTGATTTTGAAAAAATAGTTTTTGTAATACAAAAAAATATAAAGTTTATTGAAATAATAAAAAAAGAGATTTCTTGTGATAACATTGTTATAGAAGAAATTGAAACAGCAAAATTTTTACGGAAAAATCCTTTATTCCTTATAAAATTTTTTATATTTTTTACTCTATCAATTTTTAGAAGTATAATTATTTTTTTAAAACACAAACCAAATATAATTTTTTCTACAGGCGGATATACTTCTTTACCTGTGGTTGTCTCTTCTAAATTTATAAATTTTAACATTCCT
>JBKBRH010000002.1:24449-34881 GCA_046292225.1 Endomicrobiia bacterium | reverse complement strand
ACTTATAAAAGAAATTATCAGAAATTATCCACAACAGGTTTCAAAATTATACATTGCAAATAATGCATATGGGAAAGACATACAAGAAATCATAAGTTTAGCTAAAAGTAAAAAAATTTCGTTTCTTTCTGTGCCTAAACAAAAAATATTAAATATTTTCAATCAGGGATACAGTGGATTGTTGTTAGTTTTGTCTCAAGTTAAATATTTTTCTTTGGAAGAGTTTATTGAAAACATTAAATTGAAATCAAAATGTTGTGTTTTAATTTTGGACGAAATAATGGATCCACAAAATTTTGGTGCTATTTTAAGAACAGCAGCTGCATTTGAAATAGACGGTGTGATAATTCAACAATGGAACCAAGTGCTTATTACAGAGACAGTGATAGAAACTTCTCGTGGTGGTGTATATTTGGTTCCTATTGTAAAAGTGAAAAATGTGTATAATGCAGTAAAAAAATTAAAAGAAATAAATTTTTGGATTTATGCTACAATTCCAAAAGAAATTAAACTAAATTTGAGCATAAGCAATGTTGAATTAAAAGATATAAAAAATCAACAATATATAGGTATAGTTTTAGGTAACGAAGAAAAAGGTATAAGAAAAAATATTGTTTCAGAATGTGATGGTATAATTACAATAAAACATTCTAAACATATAGAATCTTTAAATGTTTCTGTTGTGTGTGGTATAGTATTATACGAGTTGAAAAATTAATATAAATTTGATAAAATCTAACTTAAATTATGATAAAAAAATATAATAATTCAGTTATTATTTTTGTAGTTATAACATACCTGATGTCAATAAGTATTCCCACTTTTGCTCAACAACAATCTCAACTTAATTCAAAAAATTTAGAATCAGACTTAAAATATTATTATAAAATCTCACAACAACAAAAACTTTCTGCTAACGATAAATTGTATATTTTAAACAGAATTTATGAAAAATACAAAAACACAGAAATTAACCTCACAAAATTGCAAAAAGAAATTAATAAAGTAAAACAAGAAATACAAAAAGAAGTATTGCAAAATAAGAATGCTAATATAATAGAAGCAAAAACACAAACATTTGAAACACAAAATGTGGAAAATTCCGTAAATGAAGAAAGATACAAAATTTCTTCAGGCGATGTGTTGTTTATACAAGTTTTTCCTTCAGAGGAACTGTCAACAGAAGTAGTAGTAACACCAGATGGGAAAATTGTGCTACCTTTAATAGGTGCATTGAAAGCAGAAGGGTTAACTATTAAAGAATTAAAAAAAGATATAGAAAACAGTTTATCTATATACATATCTAACCCAACAGTAAATATTATAGTAAAATATTTTTCAAAAAAACAAATATTTATAATGGGAGAAATAAAAAATCCAGGTGGGTATCAATATAGAGAAGGGTTGAAACTCCTTGAGTTGATTTCGCAAGCAGGTGGTGTAACACCCTATGCTGGAGTAAGAAATATAAAAATTTATCGCGGAGGAAAAGAAAAACAAGAAATTATTAATGTAGACCTACAAGAAATTTTTTCAGATACATCAAAAGATATTTTATTACAACCAGCAGATATTGTAGAAGTTCCAAGACAACCTAAATCAATTTCGGTTATTGGCGCAGTCAATCAATCTGGAAGTTTTGATTGGTATGAAGGGATTGATATTTTAAAAGCGATAAGTTTAGCAAGAGGACATACAGATGTTGCATCATTAAGTAAGGTAAGAATTTTTAGAGAAAAAACAGTAAATGAAAAAGAAGTTATTTTAGTAGATGTTAAAAAATTGTTAAATGGTGATTTAACAAAAAATATTTCTTTACAACCGGGTGATGTTGTTTATGTTCCAAGAAAATTTTTAGTTACTGGACAATGGTTTGTAAATACAGTTTTACCATGGCTTACCTTAATTACTACTATTCTTGTATTAATAAATTATACTAAGTAAATTTTTAATAAAGGTTTTTTATCTATGGATTCAAAAGAAATAAGAGAAAAATTTTTGAACTATTTTAAATCTTTAAATCATCAAGTCTTTCCTTCAGATTCTTTAATCCCATCTTCAGATCCAACACTACTTTTTACTACTGCGGGAATGGTACAGTTTAAAGACTATTTTTTAGGAAAAAAGGTTGGTATAACACGTGCCTGTTCAGTACAAAAATGTTTAAGAACTTCAGATATAGAAAAAGTTGGTCATACTTTTAGACATTTAACATTTTTTGAAATGTTAGGAAATTTTTCGTTTGGAGATTATTTTAAAAAAGAAGCGATAGAATGGGCCTGGGAATTTATAACTAGGATAGTAAATATTGATAAAAATAGGCTTTATATTACAGTTTATAAAGATGATGATGAAGCATATGATATTTGGAGTAAAATAGTTTCTAAAGAAAGAATTTATAAACTCTCTGAAGAAACAAATTTTTGGAAGATGGGAGATGAAGGTCCTTGTGGACCTTGTTCTGAAATACTTTATGATTTAGGAGAAGAATATGGATGTAAAAAACCAACATGTTCTGTTGCTTGTGATTGTGATAGATATTTGGAAGTATGGAATTTAGTATTTACACAATATGATTTACAAAAAAATGGTGAATTAAAACCTTTAAAACAAAAAAATATTGATACAGGTATGGGACTTGAACGACTTTGTATGGTTGTTAACAATCTGAAGAATGTTTTTGAAACAGATGTTTTTTTACCTATTAAATCAGAATTAGCAAAATATATTAGTTTTGATAATAATTCAATAAATTATATAAATGCCATTGCTGATCATATAAGAGCAACAACTTTTGCTGTTTCAGAAGGGATAATACCTACAACTGAAGGAAGAGGATATGTAGTAAGAAAAATTGTTCGTCGTGCAGTGAGATATTTAAAGTTGTTGGGATATGATAAAGCATT
The DNA here is from genome assembly GCA_046292225.1 of Endomicrobiia bacterium. Taxonomy (GTDB): domain Bacteria; phylum Elusimicrobiota; class Endomicrobiia; order DTEH01; family DTEH01; genus JANXDG01. The sequence goes on along the minus strand of JBKBRH010000002.1, from coordinate 31,975 downwards.
GTTGTATAAAATTGTTCCAGCAGTTGTTTCTACAATGAAAGATATTTATCCTGAAGTAGAACTTCATAGAGAAAAAGTTTCAGTAATAATTAAATCAGAAGAAGAAAAATTTTTAGAAACATTAGATGAGGGATTAAAAATTGTAAGTGGGATAATAAAAAATGAAAAAAGAGAAATTTCAGGAGAGACAGTGTTTAAACTTTATGATACTTATGGTTTTCCTAAAGAGTTAATAGATGAGATATTTAAAGAAAACAATATATCTTATGATGAAAAAGAATTTTTCAATGCAGAAAAAAAATCTAAAGAAATATCAAGATCAAGTTGGCGTGGAGTAAAAGTTGAAAATATAGATATTTATTTATCCTTTCCTGAAACAAATTTTGTTGGATATACTGAATTTTTTTGTAATTCCAAAATTTTAGGAATTTTAAAAGAGAAACAAAAAGTTAATTTTGCTAATAAAAATGATAATATAGAACTCGTTGTTGATAGAACACCTTTTTATGGTGAATCTGGAGGACAAATAGGAGATAGCGGTGTTATATTAAAAAATGGAAAAATAGTAGGAGAAGTTTTGGATACTAAAAAAGTTGAAGGAAGGATTGTGCATATTGTTAAAGTTAATGAATATATTGAAATAAATGATGATATAGAGCTTAAAATAAATGTTGAAAAAAGAAAAGATATAATGCGACATCATACTGCAACACATTTGTTACATAAAGCGTTGAGAATTGTTTTAGGTGAACATGCTTTGCAGTCAGGATCGTTAGTTTCTGATGAATATTTTAGGTTTGATTTTGTTCATTGGAAATCTTTAACTAAAGACGAAATTTTTAATATTGAAAAAATTGTTAACCAAAAAATTTTAGAATGTTTACCTGTCAGTGTAATTTATACAGATTTAGAAACAGCAAAAAAATTTTCTGCAACAGCATTGTTTGAAGAAAAATATAAAGAACAAGTAAGAGTTGTAGCAGTTGGAGGTAAGATTGAAAATGGTAAAATTTTACAACAACCATATAGTATAGAATTGTGTGGAGGGACACATTGTTTTAATACTGGCGAGATAGGTATGTTTAAGATTATTTCAGAATCTTCAGTAGGAGCAAATTTTCGTCGTATAGAAGCAATATGTGGAAATAAAGTTTATGAATATATTAAGAAGTTAGATGAGAAATTGTCAGTTTTAGGTGAACTTGTGGGGACAAATAATATAGATGAAATTAAACTAAAAGTTGAAAAAATAATTAAGCAGAATAAAAAGTTACAACAAGAAATTGAGAATATAAAATTAAATTTTTCATCTCAAGAAAATAAAGAGGTTATAAAAGAAGTAAATGGTATAAAATATAATATAGTATATTATCCTGATAAAGAATTAAAAATTCTTCGTTCAATTTCTGACGAAATTATAAAAAAGTATGAAAAAGAATTCTTTGTTTTGATACTTTATTCTATCATTGAATCAAAAAAAATAAATATAGTTATAAGAACAACAAAGTCTGCAAATGAAAAAAATCTTACTTCAAAAAAAATTGCAGAAATTTTGTCACAGAAATTAAATATTAAACTTGGTGGAAGAGATGAATTTGTTCAAGGTGGCGGAAATGTAGAAAAAGAATTCTTACCTGAAGAAATATTAAGTTTCTTATCTTTTTAAAAAACACTTGATTTTTAAGTATATAATTTACTTACATTTTTCACTAAAAATACACAAATTTTTTATAATTTTTATACAAATTTGTATATAATTTATCTTAAGAAAGAAATTGAATAGGTAAGAAAATATGAATAATAAAGAATTTATAAAAATGGAAGCCAAGGTTTTGCTAAAGTCAGGGTTAACTAAAGAAATTATTTCTGAGTTGGTTAATGACGGGTTAGCTAAAGAGTTTAGGCATTTTGCTGAAATTAATAACTACAATATTACAGAAGAAGATCTTAAAAAAATAGTCATCTGGAAATTTTATAAAAAATACTATCAAAGCTAAATTTTGTATAGCAATTCAGAAATTTTTGTTTTATCTAAAAACTACTTACGTCGATATATTTTGTAGACAATCCTGCTATTTTGTTTGAAAAATTTAAGATTTCTTCTATTTTTAATTTTTTTATTATAGCATACATAAAAAGAGAATTGAAAACATCTCCTTAAGCTGGTGTATCTTTAGATTTTATTTTTATTGCTTTTTAATAATAAAATTTATTTTTGTTAGTTTTACAGATAGCTATTGCACCATTCTCTCCTAAAGTACAACATACAATTTCAGGTCCTAGATTGATAAATTTTCTCATTAAAATTTTCACTTTTGAATTTAATATTTTAACAAGTTCTTCACTGAAAATAAAATAATTTATATATGGTAATAATTTAAACATATAAAGATCTTTTCATTCAGCGTCCATCATAAATTTAGCTTGATATTTTTTAATAAATTTTTACAATAATAAATATCTTTTGAAGCTTGATGATCAAAGAGTATATATTTTGATTTTTCAAATTCTTCTTTAATTATATTTTCAGGATATAATTTTTTAAATTTAGTTTTTTCATCAAGAAGAATTTGCTGTTTGTCCACCAAGACAAATTTTATATTCTACTAAAGGATTTTTTGTATTTATTTTAGGATATTCTTTTGTTAAAACAATATAATCTATACAACTTCTACCTATTACTACACAGTCATAATTTTTCATCTATAAGAAAAATACAAAATTTAATAGTTGAAACACAATAATTAAATTGATATAAAATCTTTGTGAAGACATTAGCGTTGATTTTTTATTATACTAAACAAAATAGGTACAGTTTTAATTCACTACTTGGAAGTTTGCAGACAAAACAAGAACTTTTAGAAAAAATTGATGTTTATCTTTCATTTTCAAAAGAAGATTTGTTAAAAACTTTAAAGCAAACTATTGATAAAAAATATAAAAAAATAATTTTAGGAATATCTTTTACTACAACTCAGTATAAAACTGTATCTGAAATTGTTAAAGAAATAAAAGTATTATCTGGCAATGATAAGAGATTAATCCTTATTTGTGGCGGTTCTCATACTACAGGTTCTCCTTTGTCAAGTTTAAATTTAGGTTTTGATTTATGTTTTTTAGGAGAATCTGAAGAAAATTTTATTAGTTTTTTAGAAAAGATTTTAAATGATGAAAATTATTTTGAAATTCCTTCAATAGCATTTTTTGACAAAGATAAAAGTTTAAAAATAAACAAGAAAAATAAAGATTTTGTTGATTTAGATAAATATCCACCGATAAGTACATATTTTGACCGTTACGGACCTATAGAGATAACCCGTGGTTGTCCTTATGGATGTTTTTTTTGTCAAACATCACAAATTTTTACTACTAAATTACGGCACAGAAGTGTAGAAAAAATTTGCGAATTTGTAGAATTAATGGCAAAAAGAAAACTTTATGATACAAGATTTATCACACCAAGTTTATTCTTATACGGTTCTGAGAATGAGAAAAGATTAAATTTAGAAATAGTAGAAGAATTATTCAAAAATGTATCAAAAATAATAAAACCGAAAGGTAAACTTTTTATAGGGACATTTCCGTCTGAGATACGTCCTGAACATATAAACAACGATACTTTGTATTTGCTTAACAAATATGCAGATAACGATAATGTGATAATAGGAGTACAGTCTGGTTCTGACAGAATCTTAGAATTATGTCACAGAAAACATACAATATCTGATGTTTATAAAGCAGTAGAATTGTTGTCAAAGACAAGGTTTAAAGTTAATTTAGATTTTATTTTTGGTCTTCCATATGAAGAAGAAAAAGATGTTAAACAAAATATAAAAGTTATAGATGAACTTACTACAAAATACAAAGTAAAAATCCATGCACATATTTTTATACCACTTGTGGGAACAAGATTTCAAAATTATAAACCCCAAAATTTAGAATTTTATCTTAAATACTTTGATATTTTAAAAAACAAAGCTCTTATATACGGCAACTGGAAAAAACAAATTGATTATGTAGAAAATATTAATTAGAAGTTTTTAAACAAACCACTAAAATTATGAAAATAATAACTTTTAAACCTTTACTAGCAACAGAAAAATTGTTCAGTTATCTTGAAAAACTTAATTTAATAAAAACATTAAAATTTTCTAAAGATGTTTTATCTTTGAAAGACAAAGATGGTAGTGTGGAAATTATTTATAAAACATCAAATAAATATGTTAGTCATGAACTTATCTGTGTAGCAAAAAAGTCAGTAGATATTAAACTTACTGTCTATCCAGAGAACGAAGATTTAATTTTACTAAAAGCAAAAAATTTACATCCTATATTTTTTGTTACAAAACCTACTAAACTCCCTATGTATAATTTGAAATTAAATAATTATGAAATAAGATTGAAAATTTAATTTTTCTAAAATTTTATCTTAATACAAATTGAATAATAAAAACTCTGAAAATTCTCATCTTTAGCAAAAGAAATATCTTTATAACTTTGTCTTAGAGAAAAAATTAGATCAGTGTTTTGAAATACATTATATTGATAAACAAATATTGTTAAGTTTGAATTGTTATCAAAATTTGATATATGAGTTAGATAAATATTTGTTATTATTGATGGTGAATATGTTATTTGGAACATTGAGTATGTTTTTAAAAAAAATGGTTTAATAAAATCGTAAACTATGTTTGATATATTATCGTTGTAGTTATTTTTATAAAATTCTGTCCTGAACAAAATTTTTTGATATAAAGAATAATCAAAACCGATAAGATAAGATGAAAAATTTAAATCATCTTTAAAATAATAAACATATTCACCATAGAGTCCTAATATAAAATCACCTTTAAATGATAAACCAAAAGATTTTATATTTTGTTTGTTATAATAATATATAATTGTTGAAATATCATAGTTATAAGCTAAAAATCCTAATCTTGAGGTTATGTCTGTATATTTTAAATTTTCTTTTGGTATAAAAATTGTTTCAAAATATTCTGTATTTGATAAATCCATTTTTATTCTGAAAGCGTCAACACCATACCTGTTTAAAAATATATCACTGAAATCTATTTTTGAGAAAGTATCAAGTGGAGAAAAAATAATTCCTTGAGAATATTTTATAAGTTGTCTTCCAAGATAAAAATCTATTTTTTGTGTTTTTAACATAAAATAAAATTTTCTTATTTCTGTTAGTAAATACAAATCATCAACTATTTGTGTTAAATTATCTGATATAGAAGATAAATATAAACTTTCATATTTGCCATATAAAATGTTTAAATCAAAGCTGCTATCAAATTTAATCTTTTGTTTTTTAAAAATAAAATTTAACCTTAAATTATTTCTTGCTAAAAAAATGTTTTGTTCAAGTTTGTCAGAGTATATATTTATTTTGTTGAGATCTGTTTGTAAATATCCTGAAAAATCAAAATTTTGTTGTGAAGAATAAAGATAATAATCGGAAAGAAATAAAAAATAAAACAAGGTTATTAAAAAAATCATTTTTGTTTAAATTATCTTTGAAGGTATCTTTTTGAAAAATAACTTTGTGGTATTTCAATATCAAATTCTGCTTCTTCTAATACTACAACTGTTTTTGTATTTTGTTTAAGGTTATCTAAAACAACGCTTTTTGCAGTATAAACTCTGTTTTTATAAAATTTTATCTCATAGTTTTCAAATGTTTTTAAAAGTTTACCATTTATTGCAAACCTTTGTTCTTTTAAAGGGATAAAATATTCTTTATCAATCCACATTTTACGTTTATAATAACTTACATTTTTAGTTTTTGCAATAAGTTCTACTAAATAACAACTTCTTTGGTTGAACTCTTCTTCAGCTAAAGACCGTATATTGTAAAAATTATAAATTTCGTTAGATTCAAGCGCATCTTCATAGGAAATATCGCTTCCCATCATACCTTGTTTTAATAAATGTCCAGAAATTAAAAAAATATTTTCTTCTTCTGTATCATAAACCCACATTTGTTTGTTAAGTTTTAAATATCTTATATTTTTATCTTCTTTGTTTAAAAATTCTGTATAAGCATTTTTCCCACTTATATAAGATTTAAATTTCTTTATCCTTATAGATTCGTTTGGTAGATAAATTTCAAGTCGTGCTGTTATAATTGCAGATTGAAAGTTTAGATTCTCATCAACTTTTTTTAAAATTTCTTCAGCAGTGATAGCAAAAAGTGAAATTTTTAAAGTTAGAAAAATTAAATAAAATAATTTTTTCATAGTATAATTAAATTTTTATTGCATCTACAATTTTCATCTTTGACGCATATCTTGAAGGTATCAATGACATTATTGCTGATACAACTATTCCCATAAACATAGAAACAATTATACTGCTAACATTGATAACCCATCTTATAACATTATCCATAGGGAAATTCATGTTGCTCATAGATGAAGAAAAATCTATACCATATATAGAGAGAGGAATACAAATAATTATCCCTAAAATTATACCACAGAAACTTCCAATGCTACCTAAAATTGTTCCTTCAAGAGTAAAAAGTTTTAAAATTTGAAAATTTTTTAATCCCATAGATTTTAAGATACCAATTTCGTATTTTCGTTCCAAAACTACCATCATCATTATATTTGTGATAATAAATGCTCCTAGGATTGTTACTGTGATATATAATAAATTATATATTTGCAACGCTTGCTCCATCATTCTTAAAAAACCTGATTCTTTCCAATCAACTGAAACTAAATCTTTAAATTCGTCGTTTTGATTAAGTATAGAATTTATTATGTTTGAAATTTTTTTTGCATCTTTATATCTTTTAAGCATAATAAAAATTTCTTGTGAAGCACCTCTTGTTTTTAAAATTTTTTTTGCATCATGAAGGTTTATCATAAATATGTTTTCATCTAAGATATTTAACCCAGTATTAAAAACACCTACTACATAAAAACTTGGTATACTCACACCTAACTCTATATTTTGTAATATTACACTAAATGTATCACCAACTTTTAAACCCAAAATATCAGCAAATTTTTTACCTACAATAATTTCATAATATTTTTTGTTATTTAAATTTACAGTTTTACCTGATAGATATCTACCTTCAACTATGAACTTATCTAACATAAGTAAAGATTTTTCTTTTTCGATATCTCCTGCAATACATATTGCAGTTTTATTATTTGCTTTAAATGAAATCAATACAGGAAACTTTATTCTTTCTGTGATTAAATATATTTTTTGTTTAATTATTTTATTTGTTAAGATATGTTCTATTACCTTTTGTGGTTCAAGAACTACATATCTTATAGGTAATGAATGTATTTTTTTAAAATATTCTTTATGCATTATTCGTATATGTCCAGTGTCATTTTTTGTTGAATTTTTTATCATATTTTCTATCATACCATCAACTAAACCTTGTAAAATAATTACAAACATAATAGCTAATGTTACAGAAACAATGGCAAGTAAAGATCTTCTTTTATTTCTTTTAAGATTTCTTAATGCTATTTTAAATAACGAATCCATAA
>JBKBRH010000002.1:22203-24350 GCA_046292225.1 Endomicrobiia bacterium | reverse complement strand
AATTTTCTACATAAATTTTAAACAATTAGTTGGTTGTAATTTTGAAGCATATCTTGCTGGATAATAACTTGCAAGCATAGCAGTAATTAATCCAAAACAAAAACATAAAATAAAAAATTTTAAATTCCACACACCATATATTGTTCCCCAGATAGGCATAGCTAAGTCAGTACCTTTTATACCTGCAGTACGAGTATAAAAAGATTCTAGATTATACCCATATCTTACTAAGAACAAATTTATAAAACTTCCTAAAAAACATCCTAAAATACTACCTATGCTACCTATAAGCATCCCTTCTAACAAAAATAATTTTCTTATTTGTTTAGGTTTTAACCCTATCGCCATAAGTATACCAATTTCTTTAATTCTTTCATATACAGACATAAGAATAGTATTTGTTATACCAACAGCTGAGATTAATAAAAGCATAAAGATTATTATAAAAGAAGAAATTTTTTTCTGTTTCATAAGCAAGACAAACTCTTTGTTTAGTTCGTTAAACGAATAAACTTTATATTCAGGACCTAAATATTGAGAAATTTGTTCCACAATTTTTTCTACTTTTTTTGTATAATTTTTGATATTTTCTATTTTATACCATTTAACTTTTATATGTAATGAATTGTATAAATTTTCAATTTCTAACAATTCTTTTGCAGGGTTGTGAGTAATTATAACTGATAATTCGTTTATTGTAGGTAAAGTTGTATAAATAAATCCTGTAACTATAAAATCTAAAGCGTTATATGTATCATACTTTGTTTTTGTCACTATTGTTACAATATCGTTAATTTTTATATTTAAATCTTTTGCTAAATTGTATCCTATCAACAATTCATAATTTTTATCATTAGTAAAATAATTTCCTTCTTTAATTGATTTTTTGAAATCAAAAACTTGTTCATCAGAAAAAGCATCTATCACAGTAACAGTTATATATTTTGACTTACCTGAATAAACCAGATCACCAACAAATTGTGTTCTTGGAGTTACTGTTTCAATTTCAGGAATTTGGTTAACAAAATTTAAAATTTTTTTAATATCTTTGATAGGTTTATCTAAAGGAAAAGATTTTTTGTTTTCGTCATATTCTTTTGAATATATAACTATAGAACTATCTGAATATTTTATGATAGATTCTATTAACATTTTGTCAATACCTAAAAAAAGTGAATCAAAGAAGATAAAAAACATAAGTCCTACAGACATTGTAATTAATGTGATAAAAGTTCTTCTTTTATTTCTTAAGATATTACGTATAGCAATTTTTAAGTACATATTTTATATTTTTATTTCATCACTAAAAACTTGTCCGTCTTTTAAGATTATAATTCTTTTTGCAAAATTTACTAATCTTTGGTCGTGAGTTGAAAATATAAAAGTTGTATTTTGAACTTCGTTCATTTTACGCATAAGTTCTATAATTTCCAGTGCAGTTTGTGTATCTAAATTAGCTGTGGGTTCGTCAGCTAAAACAAGTATAGGCTTTTTAACTAATGCTCGTGCAATAGCAACACGTTGTTCTTGTCCACCAGAAAGTTCTTTGGGGAATCTGTTTTCTGTAGAAGTAAGTCCTACTTCTTTGATTACTTCTAATACACGATTTTCTCTGTCTTTTTTAGAAAGTTTTTTTTCTATGGTTAGTGGCAATTCTATATTTTCTTTTACTGTTAAGACAGGAATTAAATTATAAGATTGAAATATAAATCCGATATTTTGTTTTCTATATTCAGCGAGTTGGTTATCATTAAGATTTCTTAAATTAACACCGTTATAAATTACATCACCATTTGTAGGTGTATCAATACAACCAATAATGTTAAGAAGTGTTGTTTTACCACTGCCTGAAGGTCCCATTATTACAATAAACTCACCTTTTTTAATTTCAAGATTTATACCTTTTAATGCTTCAACAAAAATTTCACCTTTTTTATAGATTTTATGAATATTTTTTAACTGAATTTGTATTGGATTCATTTTTTTTAATTTTTTTCTGTTAAATTAATGTTGACTTCAATATATAAAATTTATAAATTTAAAACAACAATAATTTTTTATGACTTGTTATATACTTGATGGATATAATATAATAAACCAAATTGAAGAATTTTTTAACCAATCTCTTGCTCACCAAAGAGAACTAT
>JBKBRH010000002.1:12723-22106 GCA_046292225.1 Endomicrobiia bacterium | reverse complement strand
ATTTATAAAATTTTTAATTCAAAAAAAACCACAAGGATCGTATAAAAATAAAGTTGTTATAATTTTTGATGGCAATAAAGAAGTCGGTTTTAATAAATATGAAAATTTAAAAAGTTATAATATAGAAATTATTTTTACCACATACCAAACTGCAGATGAAAAAATAAAACAAATTGCAAAAACATTAAAAAATCCTAAAGATTTTGTTGTAGTATCAGATGACAAAGAAATTAGAAATTATGTAAGATATTATGGTGTTAAAGTTTTATCTGTAAAAGAATTTATAAAAAAAGATAATAAACCAAAATCACAACATAAAGTAAAAGAAAAATTTGATTTTTGTGACAAAGAATTTCAACAAATTAATTACGAAATAAAAAAGAAGTTCAACATAAGTTAAAATTATAAAAATATCCGATCTGGTTTGATATTAAATTTTACTACATTGTTTAAATAAATATGTAGATTTGGGATAAATTATAACAACTACATATTTGACTATGTATTTGTTCCTTATAGTAATTTAGGGACAACCCACAGGATAAGTTTGGCAGTAAAATTTTAAGTTTGTTGTATATAAACTTTTATTTCACTATGCAATAAATTTTTCGTAGATTAACTATCTTATCTATTTTTACAAATTAAAAAATTTTTTAATTGTTATTATAGATACAAATCTTGATATACTTTTCTAAAAATTGTATTTTTGAAGAAATTCATCATAATCAATATTTTTTAAAAAAGGAGATTTATTTTTATGATGCTTAGAAGATTTATTTTATATTTACTAAGATGGCAGTTAAGTACACCTATTTTATGGCTTGTGGTAAGAAATTTAGGTACAGGTATCGGTGCTACAATATTGGCAAATCTTATTGGTGGAAGTATATTTTTTTGGGTTGATAGGTTCATTTTTACTTCGAAAGCAGTAGAGATGTGGCATTTTAAAGAAAAAGGAATTTGTGATAATTGTGGTAAAGAAGCATCTTTGTGGAGGTTAGTTTTAGCACCTGGATATGATAGAAGAAATGCTCCAGCAAAATATCTTTGTCTTGAATGTTCAAAGAAGAAAACTGATGAATTAAGAAAAAAAGGTATTCCTGTTAGAGGAAGAAGTCAGTAAAATTAGTTAAAAGATTTACAAGTTAATTTTAACAAAAATGAGTCTAAAATTTATGAACAAAATTTTAAAATTTATAATTTCTATTTTTCTTCCTTTATTTATTGGATTTTTAGGTTCATTAGCTACAAAAAATTCTGTAAATAGTTGGTATTTAACTTTGAACAAACCTAGTTTCAGTCCACCGAATTGGATTTTTGCTCCTGTATGGAGTTTACTTTTTGTTTTGATAGGAATTTCTTTTTATATTGTGTGGAATAAAACGATATATATTGATTTTAAAAATATAGCTTATTTAATATTTTTTGCTCATCTAATATTTAATCTTTTGTGGTCAGTTTTATTTTTTGCACTTAGAAAACCAATATTAGCTTTTGTAGATATTATTATACTATGGATTTTAGTTTTTTTTAATATAAAAGAATTTTATAAAATATCATCAGCTGCTGGATTAATATTAATACCTTACATTTTATGGTTAAGTTTTGCTGTTTTGTTAAATTTTGCAATTGTTTTGTTGAATTAAATTTTTGAAAGATTCTTATTTCTAACAATGTCATACAAAACTTATAGTTTCATCAACAAACTTATTTTTATTATTTTTTATTTAATAATTTTCAATAGTAGAAATTTTTCTGAAGTGAATAATTATATATTAGGTTTATCGTTGAATTATCCTGGAGTTGGAGTTAAGTTTTTTATAAAAAGAAATTTGTTAGAGTTAAGATATCAGATTATTGGTGATGAAGGGCAACAATCAAATCTTTTAGGGTTAAGATATTACAGACAATTTTATAATAAGAATTTGTATTACTATATAGGTTTAGAGACATCTTTTTTTGATACGATGATAAAGCCAGAAAGTTTAAGAAGTTCTGGATATATTGTTGGAAGTTTTTTAGGGATAGAGAAGTTTTTATATAAAAATTTTTCTTTTAATTTAGATTTTGGTCCTTATATTGCACAAGCGACGATTTATGACACAATTGCTACAGAGTTTGATTTTGTAGTTAATATGTCAATTAACTTATATTTTTTAAGAAAAAAATGAAAAAAATTATATTAATATTTTTATTTTGTAGTTCAATTTTTGCAGTTCAATTTGGAACAATTAATTTTGGTAAAGATACTGCTAAAAAAGCAATAAAAAAATGGCATGAAAAAAATTCTCAAATTTCTAATGAAGAAGAAATATGGCCTGAGATAAATAAAAATCCTAAATTTCAATTACAAGGATTTAATCTCTGTGCCTGGGGTAAAGATTGGTATAGTGATAAAGATTTAGTGAAAAAAGCATTAAAGTTTGTATTAGAAGAAGGAGCAAATTTAGTGATTTTAGACTGGGCAGTGAATTTTAATGATGATGGGACAATAGTTGAGTACGAAAAATCTTTACATCCATATTGGGAAGATATTGAATGGCTTATACAAAAAGCAAAATCGTTAGGATTATATGTAATGTTAAAACCGCATACAACACTTTCTAACTCACCAGAAAATAGAAATTATGACAATACAACTGTTGACGAGAACCATTTTAGTCCAACAAAATTTTTTAATGATTATAAAGAATATCTTTTGAATCTTTGTAATTTTGCTTCAAAAAATAAAGTTGATTTTTTATGTATAGGTACTGAGAAGAGTCATATTGATTGGCAACCTGAATTAAGAGATGATTGGATTGATATAATTGATATGGTAAGAAAAAATTTTAGTGGCGAAATTACATATGACGCTTTGTTTAATAGATGGTCTAGAAATGTGAAAGATATAGAAGAAGTAATTTTTTTAGATCAATTAGATTTTATAGGTATTTCGTTATATGTCCCTATAACTACAAATGATGACGCAGATGTTGAAACAATAAAGCGTGGTTGGAGAGAAGATTTAGGTGAAATTTATGGTGGTCCGGGATGGTTTGAAATTAACGATGTTGTTCAGTATTTGTACGACATAGTTGTAAGTTCTTATAACAAAAAACTTATGGCGGTTGAAGGTGGTTATCAAAGTAAAGGGGAAGGTGCATTGTATTATGTAAATAATTCAAGTTTTACTTATGAACATGATAAGTTACAATCTCGTGGGTTAGAAGGATATTTTTCTGTTATAGGTGAAGAAAACAAAAAAGGTTGGATTTTGGGGATTACAGTTTGGGATCTAACGCCATATATGATATCAGATGACAATCTTAAAACTCCATGGCATACACAATCATTTAGTGTATATAATAAACCTGCAGCTGAGGTTGTGAAAAAATATTATTATAATTTAATAGGTGATAGCAGGTAGGTGATGGTTAGAAGTGAAAAAGATTATTAATAAACACCTCCTTTGATTCCTCATTAATAGGAGTAAGAAATAAAAATGAATGGTCTTGATAGAAGGGGGAGTTGAAATCATATAGAGTTCTTTAATAAAAAAGAGTTTTAGTTAGAAGTTTTTTTGTGCTTAGGAAGTTTAATTGAAAACTTACTTAATAGGAGGAAGTATGAAAAAAATTATAATTATTTATTATTCAGAAACAGGAAATACTAAAAAAATGGCCCAACTTATCTCTGAAGGTGTGAAAGAAGAAAATGTTGATGTTGTAGTAAAAAATGTTGAAGAAACAAATGCACAAGAATTACTTGATTATGATGGTATCATTATAGGTTCACCTACTTATTATGGTTTACCTTCATACCAAATAAAAAAGTTGTTAGATGATAGTGTTTCTTTTCATGGTTCGCTTGAGGGTAAAGTTGGGGGTGCGTTTTCTTCTTCAGCAAACATTGGTGGTGGAAATGAAACTACTATTATGTCTATAATTGAAGCAATGTTGATCCATGGAATGATAGTAAAAGGTACATCAAAAGGTGACCATTATGGTCCTGTAAGTATAGGTAAACCAGATAATAGAGTTGAACGACAATGTCGTGCTTACGGAAGGATGGTTGCTGAATTGGTTAAAAAGTTAAGATAAATATGATACCTCAAGAGATATTAAAACAAATCAGAAAAATTGAGTTTAAAACAAACAAAATTGTTAACGACATTTTTGCAGGACAGTATTTAAGCGTTTTTAAAGGTCAAGGGATAGAGTTTGAAGAAGTACGTGAGTATGTCCCAGGTGACGATATAAGAACTATTGATTGGAATGTTACAGCAAGATATGCAAAACTCTTTGTGAAAAAGTTTGTTGAAGAAAGAGAACTTACAATAATGTTACTTCTTGATATGAGCGGTTCACAATATTTTGGTTCCCAACAAAAAACAAAAAAAGAAATTACTGCTGAAATCGCATCTATATTTGCTTTTTCTGCATTAAAAAATAATGATAAAGTTGGAGCAATAATTTTTACTGACAAAGTAGAACTTTATTTACCGCCAAAAAAGTCGCTTACCCATAGTTTAAGGATTATAAGAGAGATTCTTTATTATACACCAAAAAGTAAAAAAACTAATATCAGTTCTGTATTAAAATATTTCTATAATGTCCAAAAGAAAAAATGTATTACATTTTTATTTTCTGATTTTAAAGACAATAATTACGAACAATCATTAAAAATTGTTGCAAAAAAACATGATTTAATTCTGCTTCGTTTTGTTGACCCGTTAGAAACAGAAATTTTAACTGATATACCAAATTTATATTTTGAATTTGAAGATATTGAATTAAATGAAACTTTGGATGTAGAATTTAAATCAAAATTTATAAAAGAAAAATATATTCAACAACTAAAATATTATAACAACTACTTATTAGATACGGCAAAAAAACTTAACCTTGATTTAATAGATATCCGAACAGACAAACCATATATTGATATCTTGTTAAAATTTTTTTATAAAAGAGAAAAAAGGATAAGATAATTGCTTGCCAGTAGGGTTTCTTTTCTATGAAATTTAGAAAGTTTAGTTTATTTTTAACATTGTTTTTTATACAAAATTTGGTTGGCCAAGTTAGAACAAAAAGTTTTGTCAGCAAAAAAGATGTGTTTTTAGGTGATATTTTTGAATATAATATTGTTGTAGAACATAACCCAAATACTGTGGTTGAGAAGTTTGAAATTTATGATGTTTTAAAAGACACTTCTGGTGTTGAAAATTTTATGTTGTTTGCTAAAAAAGTTAAAAAAAGACAAAATTTTTTTAATAAAAAAGTTAGGCAAGAGTTCGGTTTTCAATTAATACCATTAAAAATTGGTAAGTTAACAATTGAAGAGTTAAAAATTAATTGTTTAAACAGAGTTTCTAATGAAAGTTTTATATTAAATATTCCTAAAATAGAGATAGAAGTTAAACCATATCCAAAACTTAAGGGAAAAAAGTTTGATGGTGAAATTGTAGATATTAAATCACAAATTTGGGTTAGGGATTATTTGTTTTTAATATTTTTATTATTGGCGGTATTAGGATTTTTAATATATATAATTTATCAATACAAAATTAAACCTCAACAAAATAACATTCAATTGATACAACAACAAATAGATATTAAAGAAGTTGCTTTAAAAAAATTAGATGATTTATGGAATAAAAATTATATCTCAAATGGTTTAATAAAAGAATTTTATTTAGAACTAACTGAAATAGTAAGATGCTATATCGGCAAAAGACATAATATTAACGCACTTGAACTTACTACGGAAGAGTTATTTTCAGCACTTAAGAAAAAAGTTGAGAAAAAATATAATTTAGAATTAAAATCGTTTTTAGACAATGCTGATCTTGCAAAATTTGCAAAATATATCCCAGAAAAAGAACAAATTTTAAAAGATTTTGAACTTGCAAAAAAATTTATTATTTAAAGATATGAATTTTGAACGTCCTTATATACTTATTTTATTGTTTTTTTTACCATATATATATTTGTGGTTGGTGAATAAAAAAAATTGTTTAAAAATAAAATTCTCAAATGTTGATATATTAAAGAATATAAAAAAAGAAACAAACAGTTTTGATTTAAACAAAATTAGCTCTTTTTTATCAGTTATATGTTTAGGATTATTAATTATTTCGGCAAGTGGTCCTAAAAAAGGTGTCGTATCAAAAGAAGAAACAAAAAATGTTGTAGATATTATGCTTTGTTTAGACACTTCTACAAGTATGTTAGCATTAGATTTTTATCCTAAAAACAGGTTTGAGTTAGCAATTGAAGCTGCTAAAGAGTTTGTCAAAGGAAGAAAAAATGATAGGATAGGAGTTGTGATATTTAGTGGTATACCAATTTTAAACTGCCCTCTTACAACTGACATTGACACTGTAATACGTATTTTAGACAATTGCAGAATTGGTATGGTAAAATTAGATGGTACAGCAATTGGTGATGCAATAATCACTGCTATTTCTAAATTTAAACAAGAAAGTAAATCAAAAGTTGTAATTTTGCTTACAGATGGGAGAAACAATATGGGACAAGTTGACCCAATCACTGCTGCAAAAGCTGCACAATCGTTAGGTGTAAAAATTTATACAATAGGTTGTGGTACTAAAGCTGCAAAATCTTTGTATATAATAGATGATCCTTTCTGGGGAAAAAGAGAAGTTTATCTTCCACAAGATTTAGATGAACCTACTTTGATACAAATTGCAGATATCACCAACGGTAAGTATTATAATGTTAGAAGTAAAGAAAAAATGTTTTCTGTATTTAAAGAAATTGACCAACTTGAAAAAACAGAAGTAAAAGTTAAAGAATACAAAGAATATAAATATTTACATCAAGGATTAGTTGTTTTAGCATTTGTAATTTTTTTAAT
This sequence comes from Endomicrobiia bacterium, assembly GCA_046292225.1. Lineage (GTDB taxonomy): Bacteria > Elusimicrobiota > Endomicrobiia > DTEH01 > DTEH01 > JANXDG01. The sequence goes on along the minus strand of JBKBRH010000002.1, from coordinate 15,245 downwards.
TCAGTTTTTATTAGAAAAAATCTTATTTTTAAAAATTCCATAATTAGTATGAACTTTGTAAACAAATTTTGGTTATATTCAATATTTGTTTTGTTTCCGTTATGGATTTTAATAATTATAATCGTTTATAAAAAATATAAAAAAACTGTCTCCACATTTTTTAGTTTAAATGTTATTTCTAAAATTATTTCTCCAGGACTATTTAAAATTAAAAAAATAAGTTTCTTAATACAAATTTTAATTTTTGTTTTGTTTTTATTTGTTTTAAGTGGGCCACAGTGGGGAATAAAACCACAAGAAGTTAAATCACACGGTATTGATATAATTTTAGCAATAGATGTTTCCAAAAGTATGCTTACTGAAGATGTTTATCCGAACAGGTTAGAATTTGTAAAAAACACTTGTAAAATTTTGTTAGATAGAATTGGTGCAAACCGTGTAGGAATTATAACTTTTGCAGGAGTTGCATTTTATCATTGTCCACTAACTAATGATATTTTAGCAGCAGGAGATTTTTTATCTATAATTGACACAGATATAGTTCCCTATCCAGGGACAAAAATAGCAGAAGCTTTATATGAATCTTTAAGAGTTTTAAAAGAAACTACATCAAGTAATAAAGTTGTAATATTATTTAGTGACGGAGAAGATCATGGATCGTATTCACCATTAATTCTTGACGAATTTAAAAAAAATAATATAATAGTTTACACTGTAGGTGTTGGCACTCCTGAAGGTAAACCTATAGCAATTAGAGATGAAAAAGGTAATATTGTTGATTATAAAAAAGATAAACAAGGAAATATTATAACAAGCAGACTCAACGAAGAGTTGTTATATGAAATTGCAGAAAAAACAAATGGGAGATATTTTTCGTTAACTTACGGAGAATTAGGTATTGCACAACAAATCCTTGAAGAAATTACTAAAATCAAGACTTCACAAACAAAATCTAAAATTTATAATCTTTATGTCAACAGATACCATTATTTTGTATATTTAATTATATTATTGATGTTAGCAGAAATTTTTGTACCTAAAAGTTGGTTAGTAAAATTATAATTATGAAAATAATAAAACTTATTGTTTTGTTTATTTTTTTGTCTTCAAACCTATTTTGTAGTTTTAGAAAAGATATTAACCAAGGAAATAGATTTTTTTATAAACAGCAATATGAACAAGCACAACAACAATACGATTCTGCTGAAATTAAAAAGCCCAATTCTCCTATAGTATATTATAACAGAGCAAACAATTTTTATAAACAACAATTATACGACCAAGCAATAAAAGAATACCAAAAATCGTTAGGAATTACAAAAGATAAAAATTTGAAATCAAAAATTTTGTATAACATGGGAAATGCATATCTAAAACTTGGTGATACAAAAAAAGCTAAAGAATCATATATCCAAGCATTACTGAACAATCCTTACGACGAAGATACAAAATATAATTTGCAATATGCTTTATTAGAACTACAAAATAAACCACAAAACAATAAAAACCAACAACAAAAACAAAATATCCAACACCAAGATAAAAATCAATCTGATAAACAACAAAACCAACCACAAAAATATATGTCAGAACAAGATATACAAAGATTAATAGAATCTGTTAAACAACAACAAAAAGATAAACTAAAAGAAGCATTAAAACCTCAAAGACCTAAATTGCCAGAAGTCGAAAAAGATTGGTGAAAAATTTATAACATATGAAAACTAAATTCGGCATTTTTATCTTTTTGTTAAATTTAAGTTTAAAACTTTTTGCAGATATTAATATTTCTGCTTCTGTAGACAAAAATATTGTCTCTTTAGATGAACAAATTACATTACAAGTAGTAGTTTCTGGAGATGTTGCTAATATTCCACAACCACAAGTACCAAACTTGTCTGATTTCCAAATATATTCTTCTGGAAGATCGCAAAGTATTTCCATCATAAACGGACAGATAAGTTCTTCAGTAAGTTTTAATTATATTCTTTCTCCAAGAAAAATTGGCGAGTTTGAAATCCCACCAATAAAAGTTGAATACAAAGGTAAAATTTACCAAACAGAACCTATAAAAATTAAAGTTGAAAAATCACAAATTTCACATCAACCTCAATCACAAAAACAAATACCATTACAAGAAAATGTCTATAAAGGTAAAAAAAGAGATATTTTTGTAGAAACATTTGTTGATAAAAAAACAGCATATGTAAATGAACAAATTACACTTACTTTCAGGTTTTATACAAAAATAAACCTTTTATCTCAACCAGAGTATTCACCACCAGATACAACAGGGTTCATCACTGAAGACTTGCCTCCACAAAGAAATTATTATACCATCATTGATGCTGAAAAATATTATGTTTCAGAAATAAAGACGGCATTATTTGCAGTATCTTCAGGCAAATTTGTTGTAGGTGCTGCTATGTTAAAATGTACAATTGAAGATTTTGACATAGACGATTTTTTCTCAGATAGGTTTTTCAGACGATTTTTTTCAGAAGGAAAACAAATAGTTCTAA
>JBKBRH010000002.1:0-12623 GCA_046292225.1 Endomicrobiia bacterium | reverse complement strand
GGTAACAATTTTATAGTTTATGATCCAATATCTTCGTTTGATATTAAAAAAGAAAATTATTTAGTTAAAGGAGCAAAAACTTTTAAAGTTCCTGTTACAGCTTTAGTTTCAGGAAAATTGCAAATTCCAGAAATAAAATTTGTATTTTTTAACCCACAGAGCAAAAAATATGAAACAGTTTATAGTAAACCGTTAAATATTAATGTGTTACCAACAAAAGTTGTCAAATCTCAATTTGGAGAAAAAGTTAAAATACAACAAAAGGTTGAAAAAATTGAATTAGAAGATATAAGATATATAAAGACAGATTTTACTGTTAAAAACTTTCCTGTTAAACAAGAGGTGTATATTTATATCCAAATCTTACCTTTGTTTTTATGGTTATGTTTTAGTGGATATAAAATTTATAGGTTAAACATTTTAAAAGATATAAAAAAATATCGGTTTACTAAAGCGTTAAAAAATGCTAAAAATGAAATTAAAAAAATCAAAAAAGATAAAGAGTTTATAGAAAAACTTTACAATATTGTAGCAATTTATTTATCTGATAAAATGTTTTTACCAAAAGAAGCAGTAAGTATTGAAGAAATTAAAAAATTTTTTGAAGATAAAATAGAAAAAAGCATATATGAAGAATTAATTTCTTTATGGGAAGAACTAAACTTTTACCGTTTTGCTCCAACAAAGTTGAAAGATGTTGATTTTACACATTTGGTTAGAAAAACTATTAATGTTTTAGAAAAACTTGATTATGAAATCCAAAAAATATAGAATAAAAATTATAGTGTTATGTTTTGCTTTCTTCGGTACCATATATTCTTCTGATAAAATTTATTTAGAAAAACTGTTTAAAGAAGCTATAGAATTTTATAACAAAACAGATTTTGTTTCTTCAGAAGAAGGATTTTTGAAAATTTTAGAAATACTAAAAAATAATAGAAAAATTTCATTTGAAATTTTTTACAATTTAGGTAATTGTTATTATAGGCAAAACAGGTTAGGACTTGCAAGATATTATTACGAACTTGCAAAAAAGGTAAATTATCATAATCCGGATGTAAATTATAATCTTAATTTTATTAAAAAAATTACCAATAATACTTTAGAAGATGGAGTTTTAGATTCTATAATAAATATTTTGTCTTTTAAAGAATTACTAATATTAACTTTTGTATTTAATTTTATGTTTTTTAGCAGTTTAATTTTTGGAAATTTTATAAATATGAGTGTTTTAAAATGGATAAAAAGGATTTCTTTAGCATTTTTTGTAACCTTTTTATTTTCATCTTTAGTAAGATATACAAAAGAAACACAAAATATAGGTATTGTTGTTGAAACAACAAGTTTGTTTTCTGCTCCTGAAGAAAATGAATTTGTAAAATCTGTAGGTTTGTCTGAATCTAAAAAGGTTGTGATTTTGTCAGAAAAAGATAATTATTTTGCAGTATATATACCACAGGATAAAATTCAAGGATGGGTTAAAAAAGATAAAGTTAAATTATTAAAAATTTATGATTAAATTTTATGGAGATCTTGTTTGCACCATGGAGAATAAATTTTGTGAAACAGTGTAAGAAAAAAGGATGTATTTTTTGTGACAAAATAAAATCAAAAGATGATAAAAAAAATTATGTATTATACAGAGGTAAATATAGTTTTGTAATATTAAATCTTTATCCTTACACAAACGGACATTTGATGGTGGCACCATATAAACATATAGACGATTTGAACGATTTGTCTTCTGAAGAATTATATGAACTTTTTGATTTAGTTCGTAAAATGGTAAAAATTCTTAAAACAACACACAATATTGACGGATGTAACATAGGGATAAATTTAGGCAAAGCAGCAGGTGCTGGTGTTGAAAAACATCTTCATATACATATTGTTCCTCGGTGGTTCGGTGATACAAATTTCTTACCAATTATAGGTAAAACAAAAGTTATACCTGAAAGTTTAGATAATACATATGATTTTTTAATAAAGGAGGTAAAAAAATTGTGACTCATAGGTGTAAAAGTAAACAAAAACGAAGAAAACTTGAAATACAAAGGAAGTACAAACAGAGATTAAAAAGAAAAAAGTTAGCACAAAAACAACAACAAACACAGATACAACAAAATGAACAATCTCTACAAAAATAACTAAGAGTTAAGATTATGCAAAAAAATCTTCAGTATCATATTGGATTAAAACCTGGAGATGTAGGAGAATATGTTTTACTTCCTGGAGATCCTAAAAGGACACAATTAATTGCAAAATTTTTTGACGAATCAAAGGAAGTCGCTTTTAATAGAGAATTCAGAACTTTTAGTGGATACATTACTGGATATGACGGAAAACAAATAAAAATTTCTACTACATCTACAGGTATTGGTTGTCCTTCAGCTGCAATTTGTGTTGAAGAGTTAGCTAATATTGGTGCAAAAGTTTTTATTCGTGTAGGTACAGCAGGGTCTTTACAAAAAAATGTTAAAATTGGTGATTTAGTTATTACAACAGCAGCAGTAAGAGAAGAAGGTACTTCAAAACAATATATACCTTTATCTTATCCTGCAGTTGCAGATATGGATGTAGTATTAGCGTTAATTAACGCTGCTAAAAAATTAAAGTTTAATTATCATACAGGGATTGTCCATTGTAAAGATGCTTTTTATACAGAAAATTTTTCTTGTAAAACATCTTTACCATTGAAAGAATATAACGAGACATTATGGAAAGTATGGCAAAGAGGTAATGTTTTAGCAACATCTATGGAATCGTCAGCAATGTTTGTGATAGGAAGTATAAGAAAACTTAAAGTAGGCGAAGTTTTAGCAATTATAGGTTCTACTTGGTCTAATCAACCTGTAGTTAAAAAAGTTGGTATTGAAGAAGCAATAAAAACTGCTATTGAAGCAGTAAAAATTTTAAATTTTTCTGAAACCAGATAAAATAAAGTTATATCTTAAAATTTAATACACACCTGACTTGGTTAGGAACAAAAATATGAACAAAAAATCTAACGATGAAATTGAAGAAATTTTAAACTTGGCTCGTGAAGAAAAACTTAATGAACAAGAATTGTTAAAACAGTCTATTGAAGAAAAAAATAAAATTATAGAAGAACAAAGAAACCTTATTTCTGATTTAGAAAATAAAAATAAAGATTTGTATAGACAAATTTTGTCTTTAAAAGCAGAGTTTGACAATTTCAGAAAAAGATCTGAAAAAGAAAAACAAAAAAAATTTTTTTTAGGTAAAGTTGATGTTTTAGAAAAAATTATTTCTTTATACGAAATGTTTTCTTACGCAGTAGAAAGTATAAAAAATATAGAAAAACAAAACAGTTTAAACTCTGAATTAAATCAAATAATTGAAGGTATTAAACTTTTATATAAAGAGTTTGAAAATTTTTTTGTTAAAGAAAACATTAAAAAAATTGATTGTTTAAATAAAAAGTTTGACCATTTATACCACGAGGTTGTAGAATACGAAGAAACCAATGAAAAAGAAGATGGTACAATAATAGAGGTAATTTCTCCAGGATATATGATAATAAATAACGATGAAGAATTTGTATTAAGACCTGCGAAAGTCAAAGTTGTAAAGAATAAATTAGAACCCAAAAAAGAAACAGAATCTGAAAAAGTTGAAACTAAAGATTCTTCTTGTGCATCTAATGAAAATGGAAAATAATTTTAACTTTTAGGAGGGAGAAAAACTATGGCAAAAATTATAGGTATTGATTTAGGAACATCAAACTCAGCTGCTGCAGTGTTAGAAGGTGGCAAACCTACAATAATACCTGCAGCTGAAGGTACAACAATTGGTGGAAAAGCCTTCCCGTCATATGTAGCATTTACAAGAGACGGACAACTTCTTGTAGGAGAACCTGCAAGAAGACAAGCTGTTTCTAATCCTGAAGGAACCGTTTATGCGTTTAAGCGTAAAATGGGTACAGATTATAAATATAAAATATATGCTAAAGAATATACCCCTCAACAACTTTCAGCATTTCTTTTACAAAAAATAAAACGTGATTCAGAAGCATTTTTAGGAGATAAAGTAGAAAAAGCTGTGATTACTGTACCAGCGTATTTCAACGATAACCAAAGACAAGCTACAAAAGATGCTGGTGCTATTGCTGGACTTGAAGTTGTAAGGATTATAAACGAACCAACTGCTGCATGTCTTGCTTATGGTATAGACAAAGCTGCACATGAAGAAAAAATTTTAGTTTTTGATTTAGGTGGAGGAACTTTAGATGTTACAATAATGAGATTTTGGGAAGTAGCTGGAGCAAAAAGTTTTGATGTAATATCTACTGCTGGTGATACACAACTTGGTGGTACTGATATGGATAACGCTTTAATAGAGTATATAGTTGAACAGTTTAGAAAAGAAACTGGTATTGATTTAAGAAATGACAAAATGGCTATGCAGAGAATAAGAGAAGCTGCTGAAAAAGCTAAAATTGAACTTTCAAGTGTGTTAGAAACAGATATAAATTTACCATTTATCACAGCAGACGCTTCTGGTCCTAAACATTTGACTATGAAAATTACCCGTGCCACACTTGAACAACTTGTAAGACCTATAGTTGAAAGATGTGCAAAATCTATTGATCAAGCAATAGAAGATGCAAAATCAAAACCCACAAGCGGAATCAAATCAATAAAAGATATCACAAGAATAATACCAGTAGGTGGACCTACACGAATGCCTATTGTGATAAAATTTTTGGAAGATTATATTGGTAGAAAAGTAGAACGTGGTATTGATCCTATGGAATGTGTAGCATTAGGTGCTGCGGTTGAAGCAGGTATTATTGGTGGTGAAGTTAAAGATATTGTGCATTTAGATGTAACTCCTTTATCTTTAGGAGTAGAAACATTAGGTGGTGTATTCACAAAATTAATTGAAAGAAATACAACAATTCCTACTAAAAGATCTGAAATTTTTACAACTGCTACAGATAATCAAACATCTGTAGAAGTCCATGTTTTACAAGGAGAACGACCGTTAGCAAAAGATAATACTTCTTTGGGAAGATTTTTCCTTGAAGGTATACCACCAGCACCACGTGGTGTTCCAAGAATAGAAGTTTCTTTTGACATTGATGAAAATGGTATATTACATGTTTCAGCAAAAGATTTAGGTACAGGGAAAGAACAATCAATCCGTATAACTGCGCCACATAAATTGTCGAAAGAAGAAATTGATAAGATGGTAAAAGAAGCAGAACGTTTTGCAGAAGAAGATAAAAAACGTAAAGAACTTATTGAAGAAAGGAATAATCTTGATGGGATAATTTATACAACTGAAAAATCGTTAAGAGAATATGGCGATAAACTTACACAGGAAGAGCGTCTTGAGATAGAACGTGCATTAAATGAAGCAAAAGAAAAATTAAAATCTGAAGATATTAATGAAGTAAGAAAAACAAAAGATGAGTTAATTAGAAAATCTCATAGATTAGGCGAGGTGGTATATAAAGAAGCACAACAAAAATCTCAGCAACAATCAGCATCTCAAGGATATACTTCTAGCAGTGGTTCTCATACTTCACAGTCAACTGAAAATCAATCAAATAAAGATGATAAAGGTGAAGTAATTGATGCTGATTATAAAGAAAGCTAAAAAGTTATTTAAAAGATTACAAAATATTCTGTTGTGATTTTAACAAAAATTTTGTATTAAAAAACTTAAGAAATTAAATAGGTAGAATTTTTTTATGATAAAAATAATAATAAATGGTGCACTAGGCAAGATGGGGAAAAGGATTACTGAGATTGCATTACAAGATAATGAATTAGAGATAGTTGGTTTAGTAGATATTGTAGAAAAAGAAATTAGTGTTCTGCCACAATTGCCTAAAGTTGTAAGCAATATAGAAAAGTATATTAATTCATCAGATGTAGTGATAGATTTTTCATCTCCCGAAGGAACGATAAATATTTTAAATTTTTGTCAAAAACATAAAAAACCTGTAGTTATTGGTACTACAGGTCATAATGAAGAACAAACAAAACTTATAAATGATGTTTCTAAAGAAATACCGATAGTTTTTTCACCTAATATGAGTTTAGGAGTTAATCTTTTATTTAAACTTATAGACTTTGTAACAAAAATTTTTGCAAATAAAGATTATGACATAGAAATTATTGAATTACATCATAATAAGAAAAAAGATGCTCCTTCAGGAACAGCAAAAAAAATTATGGATATAATTAAAACTGTAAAACCAGATACAAATTTTGTTTTTGGCAGAAATGGTATTGTTGGAGAAAGAAAGAAAGATGAGGTAGGTGTGAGTAGTATTCGTTGTGGAGATATTGTTGGTGAACATATTGTGATTTATTCTACTGAAGGTGAGATCTTAGAGTTAAAACACACTGCTACTTCAAGGGATACTTTTGCAAAAGGTGCGTTAGTTGCTGCAAGATGGATTTTAGGAAAAAATCCTGGTTTGTATAATATGTTTGATGTGTTAGGAATTTAAACTTTTTAAGTTTTTAAAGAAAAGAAGTTATATTATAATGACCAAATATGCAAGATTGTTATGTGGCAAAGAAGAATTTTATGCAATAATTAATGATGATAACACTTTTCAGAAAGTCTCACCTTCGTATTTTTTAGATAATTACTATGTCTCAAAAAGAAAATACAAATTAAACGATAATATCAAATTTTTGTCTCCAAGTAAGCCAACAAAAATAGTTTGTTTAGGACTAAATTATAAAGATCATGCTGAAGAACTTAAAATGGAAGTTCCTTGTGAACCAATTATTTTTATAAAACCATCATCTTCAATAGTTGCCCATAAAGAGAATATAATATATCCAGATTGTGTAAAACAACTTGATTACGAAGGCGAAGTTGCAGTTGTAATTAAAAAACAAGCAAAAAACATTTCTCCTAGAGAAGTTAAAAATTATATTTTAGGATATACTTGTTTTAACGATGTTACTGCAAGAGATTTGCAAAAAAAAGATGGTCAATGGACGCGAGCAAAATCGTTTGATACATTTGCTCCAATAGGTCCTTATATTGTGTCAGGTATAGATTTGGAAAATTTAAGTATACAAACAATATTAAATGGTAAAATTGTACAAAATTCTAATACTAAAAGTATGATTTTTACTGTTGATTATGTTATAAGTTTTGTATCAAAAATTATGACATTGTATCCAGGGGATATAATTTCTTTAGGGACACCAGCAGGTGTTGGTCCTATGAAAAAAGGTGATACTGTAACTGTAAAAATTGAAAATATTGGAGAATTGACAAATTTTGTGAAATAGGTTTTAAAATTATGAAAAAGATTTTTTTAATTTTTTTTGTTTTATTTTTTACATCTTTTAAATGTTTTGCTTTTAAAAAGTCATATTATATTTATACTGAAGGACTAATGTATCTATATAAAAACGAGTATCACTTAGCAATAAAAAAGTTCGAAGAAGTAGTAAGATTAGATCCCGAAGCAAAAGATGTGTTTCGCCAGCTGATATATTTGTATATAATAACACATAATAAAAATAAAATAAAAGATAGTATTAAAAACATTGAAAAAAATATCACAGATCCAAAAGATTTGATGGATATAGCAAATTTATTATTCTTATATGGAGAAAAAGATTTATCAAAGATAATTTATGAGAAATTGTATTCTTTGCAACCAAACGATTCGGATGTAATATTAACTTTAGCAAAATTAAATTTTTCTTCTGATACTAAAAAATCGGTTGAATATTATAAAGAATATTTAAAAAAAAATCCTGATGATGTAGAAGTTTTATTTCAATTAGGTGTTGCAGAATATAAATTAGGTAACAAAGACGAAGCAATAGAAATTTTTAAAAAAGTTGTTGATACACAACCGAATAATTATACAGCGAAATTGTTGTTGTCAAGTTTACTTATTTCTTCTACAGATTTTCTTAATACTAAAGAGGAAGATAAAGAAATAGAAAAGTTTTATAAAGATATCATTGATAATAATGAAGAAGACTACGAAAGTATAGCCAACCTTGTGTATTTTTTGATCTCTAAAGACTCTTACCAAGAAGCAGAAGAATATATAAAAAAACTTATTAAAGCACCAAAAGAAAAATTTTTGCCTGAATACAATTTTTTAATTTCTATATTTTTTGAATATAAAAAAGATTTCAAAAAGTCAGCAGAATATATGGAAAAATACATTAGAACAACTAAAACACAAAATGAAGAACTGCCATATTTAAAATTAGGATATTACTACTATTCTTTAAAGAATTATAAAAGAGCACAACAAATATTAAAATTTGTAGAAAAAAAATTTAATTCTTATAAAGCAAAGATAATGCTAGTATATTTATATCTTGACACAAAAAATTACAAAAAAGCAACAAAAATTTTACATAATTTTGAAAAAGAAAAATCTGACTATTTCAATAGGGTAAATTTTTATTTAGGTCTTTGTTATGACCAGATGAAAAATTTTGACTTAGCAGAAAAATATCTATTAAAAGCAATAGAAGAAAATCCGCAAGATCATGAAGCAATGAATTATCTTGGTTACCTTTATGCAGAAAAAAATATTAATTTAGATAAAGCAGAGGAGTTGATAAGTAAAGCCTTGCAATTTGAACCAACAAATTATGCATATATAGATTCTTTAGGTTGGGTTTATTACAAAAAAAATTTATACGATGAAGCAGAGAGATTACTTTTAAAAGCAGCAGAAACTCAAGAAGATCCTGTTATATATGAACACATTGGAGATGTTAAAGTTAAACTCAGTAAATATGAAGAAGCGATAGAGTATTATAATAAAAGTTTAAAAATAAATCCTAAAAATAAACAAATAAGAAAGAAATTGAAAATTATAAAGCAAAGATGGAAAAATTAGCTCCTGCAAAAGTTAATCTTTTTTTAAAAATAATTTCTAAAAGAAAAGATGGATATCATAATTTACTTTCTTTATTCCAAACAATTTCGTTATATGATAAAATAAATATTTCAATTACTGATGAAGATAAAATCATTGTTGATTCTAATATTGAATCCATAAAAGGTGAAAAAAATTTATGTTATAAAGTTGCAGAATTGTTTAAAAAAAAGTATAATTTTAAAAAAGGTATAAAGATATATATTGAAAAAAATATTCCTTTAGGTAGCGGTTTAGGAGGAGCGTCTTCTGATGCAGCTGCGGTTTTTGAATCTTTAGTTGAAATGTTAAATATAAAAATTGTAAAAAAAGAACTGATTGAATTTTGTAAACATTTAGGTAAAGATATACCCTATTTTTTTTATAAAGGTTTATGTTTAGTAGAATCTACTGGAGAAAAAATTACTAAGATTAAAAATCTTTTGTGGGAAAATAATCCGTTATGGTTTGTTTTAGTTTATCCTAACAAAGAATTATCAACAAAAGAAGTTTATCAAAAATATGATGAAGTAATAAATAAAATAGAGTTCTTTAAAAATGAATATAATAAGAAAAAAATTTTAGAATATGTAAAAAATAAAGATATAAATTCGTTGCTATATAATGATTTAGAATTTCCAGCAATAGAATTAATGTCAGAAATCAGAGATATAAAAATTACTATGATAAATTTAGGAGCTAAAAATGTTTCCATGAGTGGGTCTGGTTCTACAGTATTTGCTGTATTTTTAGATAAATCCGAAACTGAGAAGTTTTATAAAAAAATTAAAGATTCGTTTAGCAATTATAAAATATTTATTGCTCAAAGTTTATGCTAAAAAATAATATCACAAAAGAAGTAATGATGTTTTTTATTAAGATGCTTCATTTGTGATAATAAATTAAAACAGCAGGAGGATGATGTAAAATGCAGGTGACAGAAGTAAGAATATATCCACAGAAAGAAAAAAAAGTAAAAGCCTATGCTACAATAACTCTGGATAACGAGTTTGTTGTACACAATTTGCGGATAGTAGCGTTTCAAGATGGTGTGAAAATTTTTATGCCTTCAAGGAAAACTAACGATGGAACACATAAAGATATTGCTCATCCTATAACAAACCAGTTAAGACAACAAATAGAACAAAAAGTTATTTCTGCATATAAAGAAAAAACTGGTGAAGATTTACAGTTAAAAAAGAAAAAATAAAACATTGATTTATTTTTTTGAAAAATATTTTTTTAGCGAGGAGTGATTGGCAGTAAAAGGGTTAGATAATAAAAAATTTTTTTAGTAAATCTAAATTTTGTCAATTCTAGATGGTTCCACACAAAATAATCTATCAAAAAACTAATTTTAAAATATAAATAGAAGATAAATATGATACCAAGATATTCTTTAGCTGAAATGTCTAATATCTGGTGTGAAGAAAAAAGGTTTAATATTATGTTAAATATTGAAATTGCTGTTTTAGAAGTTTTATTAGAAGAAAAAATTATTCCTAAAAAAGATTTTGAAGAAATAAAAAATAAAATAAAACTTGATATTAATCGTATTAAAGAAATTGAGCAGGTTACAAAACATGATATAGCAGCGTTTGTTGACCAATTGAGCGAATCAGTAGGTTCAAATGCTTCGAAATGGATACATTTTGGTCTCACTTCGTCTGATATTTTGGATACAGCAACTGCAATACAGCTTAAATTAAGCTGTGAATTAATAATAAAAAAATTAGAAATATTATTAAGTGTACTTAAAGAACAAATAAAAAAATATAAGGATACTGTGATGATTGGTAGAACACATGGTATGCATGCAGAACCAATAACTTTTGGATATAAACTTGCTGGATGGTATTTTGAGATATTGCAACATTTGAATATGTTAAAATATGTAAAAAATATAGTAAGTGTGGGGAAAATTTCAGGTGTTGTAGGAACTTATTCACAGTTATCACCAAAGATTGAAGAAAAAGTTCTTAAAAAATTAGATCTCACTGCTGAACCCGTTTCAACACAAGTTGTAGCAAGGTATAGATATGTATATTATTCAACAACTTTGGCAAATATAGCAGCTTCTTTAGAACGGTTTGCTACAGAAATAAGACACTTGCAAAGGTCAGAAGTTATGGAAGCAGAAGAAGAGTTCACCAAAGGACAGAAAGGTTCTTCTGCTATGCCCCATAAAAGAAATCCTGTAGGGTCAGAAAATATTTGTGGTTTAGCACGACTTATTCGCGGATATGCAAATGTAAGTTTTGAAAATGTAGCGTTATGGCATGAACGAGATATTTCTCATTCTTCTGCTGAAAGAATAATTTTGCCAGATATAAGTATTGCTACTGATTATATATTACACAGGTTTACAAATATTATAAAAAATATAGTAGTTTATCCACAAAATATGTTGTATAACTTGTCTAAATCGTACAATACTTTTTATTCTCAAACTTTATTATCTGAACTTATAAAGCAAGGATTGACAAGACAACAAGCATATCAAATTGTCCAATCTATAGCGCATAAAGCTATTCTTGAGAAAAAAGATTTTGTAAAATTATGTGTTAAAAATAAAACTTTGACAAAATATATAAAACAAGAAAAAATTAAACATTTGTGTTCAATAAAATATCTTTTAAGAAATATAAAACAAAAATTTGATGAAATATTATAGAGTATTTTTAGGAATCTTTATTTTATCTTTAATATATGTTTTTATAAAATCAAAATCTCTCTCCGGAAAAATCTTTATATTAGAAAAAAATATAAAAGTTTCCACATCAACAATAAACATACCTTTTGAATTTGTCTCTTTTAAAGATTCTGCAAATAAGATAAAATTTTATTTCAAACAAAAGCAACAAAGAAATTTTCTTTTTCCTGAACATGTTTTAGTGCTTAAAAAAGGACAAAAATATAATAATGAACATACTATTAAAATAGATGATATAAAGAAGGTAAGATATCCTAAACTTTATGTTTCAATAGAAGAAGTTTGGCCTACAAAAAAAATAAAAAATTTTAAAGTTTTAAATAAAAAACAAATTGAAAAAATTGTTAAGTTTGTTTCAATTAAAGAAAAAGAAATAATATCAAAACAAGAAATACAAACTAATTTAAATATTCCTACAACTTCAGTTAAAGAAGGTAAATCTCAAGTTAGTATTTCTACAATTTCTTATGAAAGAACAAAAGTTGTCGAAAAAGAAGGAAAAGTTGTTAGTTTAAAAGAAAAACCTGATTTTGAAATTTATCTTTCAACCGAAGAAATAAAAAATAAATATTTCTTAGGTGAAATACTAAGCTTTGGGTATTATTTGATAAATAAAAATAAAACCCTTTCGTATACAGCAGAAATAGATGTTTATCTCAAAGATACTTTTGACACTATAGTTGCTACACAAAATTATAAATTTTCTGTTATACCTGATAGAATAAATGAGAAGATTATACATTTTGAACTACCTAAAGATATTTCTTTAGGAGAATATTATATTCAAGTAGTTACAAACATCAACGAGGAAAAAAATGTTAAAGATTTAGGAAGATTTTTTATCACAGATTTACCACCAAAGATAAGTTTAACAGAAAAACCTACTATAAAATATAAAATGACAAATACAATTCTTGTAGAAGTTAGAGATGACAGAGGTGTAAGAAATGTTTTTTTTATAGAAATAGATCCTAAATCAAATCAAGAAAAAAAATATTCTATGTTATTAATTGCAGG
>JBKBRH010000001.1:0-40319 GCA_046292225.1 Endomicrobiia bacterium | reverse complement strand
GTTGTCATAACAAGCTTTAATTTGTGCTTTCACTTCTTCAGGTCCGTACTTATACCCAAGCGAAAAATCTTGTAAATAAGGTCTGAGTTTATAAGATTTTTCAGCTAAAAGTTTTTTTGCATCAGAAACTGTTTTATAAACAGTTCTGTATGGTTCTTTATTAGGGTCAGAAATTCCATATTCACCTTTTCTATAATGTGAGGGATACATCATCGGAGAAATAAAATCTACAACTTCTGCCATTTGTAAAAATCTTTGTCCTATACCCATATCGTGTTCTACTGAAGGTGTTAAACCAAAAACATCTATTGAAAGAGCTGTTGGAGAAAGTTTCTCTTTTGCATATTTTAAAAATTCTACTAACACTTCTTGTGCTGTAGTTGATGTATGTTTTTGTGAATATCTGCACAATTTAGTATTTCCGTCTGACGGGAAACGAATATAGTCAAATTGTATTTCTTCAAACCCAAGATCTATTGCTTTTTTTGCTATTTCAATATTGTAATCCCAAACTTCCCTGTTATAAGGATCTGTCCAGGAAATACCTTTGTAATCTTTCCAAACATTACCGTCAGGAGTTTTCACTGCTAAATGTGGAAAATTTTTTGCTAAATAATCATCTTTAAAAATAACTATCCTTGCTATCGGGTAGACACCTTTGGATTTTAACTCTTCTAAGTATTGTTCTATTTTTGGGATAGGTATTATTGGAGGGTTGTATTTTTTCTTTATTTCTTCAACATTTATATAAATTTCTCCTTCATATTCTTTTATTGCTATTACTACTGTATTTAATTTATCTCTACCAAAATAAGGTTCAAAACGTTTTTTATACTTTTGTGTTCCTGCAATCCAACTGGATAAATGTATCCCACGGACATATTTTGGTTTACCTACAAATTTTTTATTTATCGTATTAGAAGAAACTACAACTTCGTCAGTATTTATCTTTTGTGTTTGTTGTTGTGCACAAGCAGTGTTAAAAAGTGTAAGAAATAAAAAATATAAAATTTGTATTTTCATAATTTTTATACTAAGATAAAAAATATATTTTTATCTTTCAATATATAGAAAAAAATTTTAATTTTTTATAAAATTACTTTCATAAAATAAAAACTTTTACAAAATTAAAAAATATATGGTTAAAATTGTACTAAAAAAATTTTTATATTTGATTATAACTTTTATTGGAATAAGTTTTGTTACATTTTTTGTGATCAACATCTCGCCTGGTAAACCACAGGATATGTTAGAATTTTCTACAAAAATTTCTTATGAAGCAAAACAAAAACTTATAAAACTTTATGGATTAGATAAACCAATACATATAAGATACATAAAATGGTTTTCAAGATTTGTTAAATTAGATTTTGGCAATTCTTTAAAAGATGATAAACCTGTTATAGAAAAAATTTTACAAAGATTACCTGCAACATTGATGTTGAATATTTTGTCGTTAAGTATTATTTTTTTTGGCGGGTGTTTGCTTGGAATTTTATCTTCTATGTACCAAAACAAATTTTTAGATAAACTTATTTCTTTTATTGTATTTTTAGGTTATTCTGTACCCAAATATTGGTTAGCAATTTTGTGTATGATATTGTTTGGTATAAAATTAAAAATATTACCAATTTCTGGGTTAAGAAGCGTTAATTTTGATTACCTACCATTTTTTGAAAAAGTTTTAGATATTGTTAAACATTTAGTATTACCTGTTTTAATCTCAGCATTTGGTGGATTAGCTGGGCTTACAAGATATATCCGCGCAAGTATGATAGAACAACTTAATTCTGAATATATAAAATTTGCATTAAGCAAAGGATGTGATACTAAAAAAATTGTATTTTATCATTCGTTTAAAAATGTTTTAATTCCTGTAGTGACAATATTAGGTTTATCTTTGCCAGATTTAATAGGTGGGGGATTTATTTTTGAAACAGTTTTTGCATACCCTGGTATGGGAAGGTTAGGCTATGAAGCTGTAATGTCTCGAGATTATCCTTTAATTATGGGAATAAGTGTTATTACTGCTTTGCTTACTTTATTAGGTAATTTTTTAGCTGATATAATATATGTATATATAGATCCAAGGATAAGATATAAATAAGATGAAAAAAAATAATTCATTAATTGCTGGCATAATAATAGTAGGTCTTTTAATAATAACTGCTTTTTTTGCAAAATTTATTTCTCCACATAATCCTTATGAACAAAATTTGGCTTATCGTCTTCAAGGACCTTCTTTTAAAAATTTATTTGGTACTGACGAGTTAGGAAGAGATGTGTTTTCAAGGATGATTTATGCATCAAGAGTATCTTTAAGTGTTGGATTTATTTCTGTAGGTATAGCAACTTTGATTGGAACAATATTAGGACTTATAAGCGGTTATTATGGCAAATTTGTAGATGATTTTATAATGAGGTTAGTAGATATAATGTTGTGTTTTCCAACATTTTTTTTAATAATTTTAGTAATTGCTTTTTTAAAACCAAGTATTTATAATATTATGATAGTCATAGGACTAACCTCCTGGCCTGGATTAGCACGGTATGTTCGTGCAGAAGTGTTAAAAATCAAATCTTCAGAATATGTTTTGTCAGCAAAACTTGCAGGATTGTCTTCGTTTAGAATATTGTTTGTACATATTTTGCCAAACGTTTTGGTTCCTATAGTAGTATCTTTTAGTTTAGGTATAGGTTCAGCAATATTAACCGAATCAGGGTTATCTTTTTTAGGTTTAGGTGTTCAACCGCCAGAACCTTCCTGGGGAAATATTTTATCTTCAGGGAAAGACTATATTCATATTGCCTGGTGGCTTTCTTTGTTTCCTGGGGTAGCTATATTTGTCACGGTTATTGGATTCAACTTATTAGCTGAAGGGTTAAGAATATTATTTAATCCAAAAGAAAAAATATAGATATGAACGAAAATACAATATTAAAAATTGAAAACCTTAATGTTAATTTTAAATTAAACCAAAAATTTTTTTATATCTTACGAGATATCAATGTTAATATCTGTAAAAAAGAAAAAATTGCTGTTGTTGGTGAATCAGGTTGTGGAAAAAGCACTTTAGCAAACACAATTTTACTTCTTAATGATAAAAAAATAACAAATTATTCAGGTAACTTAGAATTTTTCCCAATAAAAAACTGTTGTAAAAAAAATAAATATGAAATTATAAAACAACAAGAAATTATTTCTGAAGATGAAATTAGACATATTCGTGGGAATCATATAAGTATAATTTTTCAAGATCCGTTTAATGCGTTAAATCCAGTAATACCTATAGGAAAACAGATTGAGGAAGTAATTTTAAATCATAACAAAGAATATAACAAAAAAGAAGTTTATAATAAAACAATAGAATTATTAGAAATGGTAAACTTAAAAGAACCTGAGTTAATTTATAAAAAGTATCCACACCAACTTTCTGGTGGACAGATACAGCGGATATGTATAACAATTGCTATTGCAAACAAGCCAGAAATTATAATTGCTGACGAGCCTACTACTGCTTTAGATGCCGATTTAAAAGATTCGATACTGATAACATTAAAAGATTTGGTTGAAAAAGAATCTTCAGCTTTAATTTTAATTACCCATGATATAGGTATAATAAAAAATTATGTAGATTATGTTTTCATCCTCTATTTAGGAGAAATTATAGAATCTGCTAAAACACAAGATGTTTTTAAAAATCCGCTTCATCCTTATACAGAATTTTTATTATCTTGTTACATTGATTCTACAAAAAAAGGACAAAAATTGCCAGCTATACCTTACGATCCTGTAAGTTTGGATGACGAAAATTTTATTTTTAAAAAATGTATTTTTTTAAACCGTTGCAGTAAAAAGAAAAAAAAATGTGAAATTTTAAAACCTGAAGTTTTTAATATAGAATCACATAAAGTTAAATGTTGGTTGTACGAAGAATAAGTTAAAATAAATATTAAAAATTATGATAACTGAAAATATTTTGGAAGTAAAATCTTTATCAAAAAGTTATTCTATATACTCAAATCTTTTGCAATTAGAAGTGGATAAAAAAATGGTTCTTAAAGATTTAAGTTTTGTGTTGAAATTTAACACATCATTAGGTGTTTTAGGACCGTCTGGTGTTGGGAAAACAACTTTGATAAAAATTATTTCAAAAATAGAAGAACCTGATATTGGAGAAATAATTGTTGATGGTAAAAATATAAAAGAATATACTTATAAAGAATTTGCTACTAAAACACAACTGTTGTTTCAGAATTCATTCTCTATGCTTAATCCTAGATATAAAATAAAATTTTTGATAAAAGAAAAAATTAAACAATATTTTAAATTAAATAATTTGAAATATGATAAAAAAATAATAGATCAAAAAATAGATGAATTGTTAGAAATTACAAAATTGCCAAAAACAGTTTTAGATATGTACCCATACCAACTTTCTGGTGGACAAAAACAACGTGTAGCGATACTTTCAATAATATCTTTGTACCCCAAGATAGTAATTTTAGACGAACCACTTTCAGCTTTAGACATTTCTTTGCAAGCACAAATGTTAAATTTTTTCTCAGAGTTAAAAGAAAAATTTAAACTTTCATATATATTTATTACACATGACAAAAATTTAGCAGAATATTTTTGTGATAATATTTTGGTTTTACATGAAGGCGGAAATTATGAAATTAAATAAAAAAAGTTTGCTGCAGCTACTCTATAATATAGATAAAGAATTTAAAAATTCATATGTTGTTGGTGGAATATTAAGGGATATTATAATAGAGAAAAAATTTTTGTTTGATACCAAAGAATATCTTGATATTGATATAATTATAGAAAATTTAAAAATGAATAAATTAAAAAATATTATTCAAAAAATTAATCTACCATTTGTAATTTTAGACGAAGAAAATAAAATTTATCGAACTATAATAAAAAATGATAAAATTATAATAAACATTGATATTTCATCTTATACTAATCTAAAAGAAGATATCCTAAGGCGAGATTTTACAATAAACACTTTGTGTATAAAGTTAAACTATCTTATTAGATATTTAAATACAAGAAATAAAAATCTTATAACAAAAAATTTAGTAGATTTAACCAATCGTGCATTAAAAGATATTAAAAATAAAGTTTTGTCTGTCGTTGAAGAAAATAATATAAAAGAAGATCCATTAAGAATTTTACGTGCAGCAAGGTTTATCTGTTATGGGTTTAGAATAGATAAAAAAGCAGAAAATTTATGTGTGAAATATAAGTCGTTGTTGAAATATGTAGCAAAAGAAAGGATTAATGAAGAAATAAAAAAAATTTTTAATTTTAACTCTTATAATGTATTAGAATGGTTAGATAAAAACAAAATTTTAGAAGAAGTTATTCCTGAAATAGAAATTTTAAAAGTTAAAGGAAAAAATACAAAATTTAAAAAATTTTATTTCCACAAAGAAGGGTTGTGGCAACATACAAAACTTACTTATAAAAAGTTGGAAAAAATAGTTAATAATCTTAACAAATATTATCCTGAATATCATAAAGATATTTATCCTGAAATTCAAAAATATGTTTATTTGCTAAAATTAGCCTCTATTTTTCATGATATAGCAAAACCTTTAGTTGCAAAAAAAGAAAAAAATAAGGTAAGATTTTTTCATCATGAGATTGAATCGGCAGAAATATCTTTTAAAATATTAAAAGATTTGAAATTTAGCAATGACGAAATAAAACTTGTATATGAAATTATAAAAAACCATATGAGAGTAGGTAGTTTGTTTAACAACTGCCAATCACTTACTGAACGAGCATATTTAAAATTGTTCACTGAAACAGAAAAATTTCTGTATTTACTTCTAATAATTTGTTTAGCAGATAGATTGTCATATGAAGTTGTACCTATTGAAGAAAGAAAAAAATATTTTAAAAATTTCCAACCTATAAAAAAATTTATAGAATTTGAAAATTTAGTATTAGAAAAATATAAAAAATATAAAATAAAATCTTCCTTGCCAAAGTTAATAAATGGATATGATGTTATGAAAAATTTGAATATTTCTCCTGGACCGACAGTAGGTAAAATTTTAAAATTAATAGAAGAAGCTCAGATTCTAGGTAAGATATCTACAAAAAACGAGGCTATAAAATTAGCAAAACAGTATTATAAAAAATTATATAAAACATTTGTTGAAAAAAAATGTTAATTTTTATAAATAAAACCTTATGAAAACAAATAATTGTACAGTAGTTTATCCAGGCAGTTTTGACCCTCCAACAAATGGCCATCTAGACCTAATCATTCGTGCTACAAAAATGTTTAAAAAAGTCATAGTTCTTGTAATGAATAACACTTTTAAACAATATACTTTTTCTGTAGAAGAAAGAATTAAAATGTTAAATTTAGTGATTAAAAAAAATAGGCTTAAAAATGTTAGAGTGGAAAAATACAATGGGTTATTAGTAGATTATCTTAGGAAGAATAATCTTAAGGTTGTTTTGCGTGGATTGAGAGCAGTAAGCGATTTTGACTACGAATTTCAGATGGTTTTAACAAATCGTAAAATGTTTCCTCAAATGGAGACAGTTTATCTAATGCCAGATATTAAATGGATATATTTATCGTCAAGATTGGTAAAAGAAATATCAAAATTTGGTGGAGATATTTCTTATTTTGTACCTAAAGCAATAATTAGTATTATAAAACAAAAATTTGAAAAATTGAAATAAAACAAAAAATGGAAATTATTTCTCCTCATAAAAAGTTAGGTGAAATGTTAGTTTCGTTAGGATTTTTGACAAAAGAACAGATAGAATCTGCTTTAGAAGAACAAAAAAAAACTGGCCGCAAACTTGGAGAAATTCTTTTAAATTCAAAATTGGTTAGCGAAGAAATATTGTTTGCTATTTTGGCAAAACAATTTAATATACCTTACATATCTTTATCAGAATATGGAGAAATACCACAAGAAGTTTTATCTCTTGTCTCAGATAAAATAGCAAAAACTTATCAGTTAATACCTATAGAATATAATGCTCAATCAAAAACTTTAACAGTTGCAATGTCAGATCCTTTAGATTTAGTTGCTATAGATAATTTAAAACTTGCTACAAAATGTGATATTAAAATTGTTGTTGCGAGAAAAAATGAAATTCTGGAAGCTATTTCTAAATATTATGAGAAAAAAGAGAGTATAGAAGAAATTGAAAAACAGGCTGAGGAAGAATTTTTGTCTACTTCTGATGTTGCTATTGTAGAAGATAAATCTGAAATTACAGAGTTTGAAGTGCAAGCAGATGCTGCTCCTGTAGTAAAAGCTGTAAATTACATAATAGATCAAGCATTAAGTTTGAAAGCATCAGATATACTTATAGAACCGCAAGAAAAACAGGTCCGTATTAGATACCGTATAGATGGAATTTTTCATGATCAAAAACCTTTACCTAAGAAATTACTACCTTCAGTAGTAGCAAGGATAAAAATTATAGCGAAAATGGATATTACAGAAAGAAGAAAACCACAAGATGGTAGAATTAGATTATCTCATGGTGAAAAACAAATAAATCTTCGTGTCTCTACAATACCAACAGCCTATGGTGAAAAAGTTGCAATTAGAATTTTAGATGCTCAAGCACTTATTCTTCCGTTGTCAGAATTAGGATTTGAAGAAGAACAATTAAAACTTTTTGAAAAAGCAATAAAACAACCTTATGGCATGATACTTGTAACAGGACCCACTGGTTCTGGTAAAACTACTACTCTTTATTCTGCATTGAATATCTTAAACAATCCTGATGTTAATATTATGACAGTAGAAGATCCAGTAGAAGCAGTTATTTATGGGATAAACCAGGTGAATGTAAATGAAAAAGTGGGATTAACTTTTGCAGCAGCACTTCGTGCGTTTTTAAGGCAGGATCCTGATATTATAATGGTTGGAGAAATTAGAGATAAAGAAACTATAGAGATTGCTATAAATGCAGCTTTAACAGGACATTTAGTCTTTGCTACATTACACACAAACGATGCAGCTTCTGCTATAACAAGATTAATAAATATGAAAGTAGAACCATTTTTAATTGCTTCAACCTTAAGTATAGTTATTTCACAAAAACTTGTAAGAAAAATTTGTAAAAATTGTAGACAACAGTATAAAGTTCATTTCCACCAATTAGAACCTTTAGGGATAAATTCTAAAGTTTTTAAAGCAATTAAGGAAGAAGTGGTTTTATACAAAGGTGTTGGTTGTGAGAAATGTCAAGGTGGATACAAAGGAAGGATAGGAATTTTTGAAGTGCTAGATTGTAATGATTCTATAAAAGAATTGATATTAAAAAAATCAACTCATTTTGAAATTAAAGAAGCGGCAAGAAAAAATGGTATGATAACTTTAAGAGAAGCAGCGTTAAAAAAGTTACTTTCAGGAACCACAACTATTGAAGAGATAATAAGAAATACATTTGCAGATGAAATACAGGAGTAATTAATTTATGGCAGTACAAAAATTAGGAGAGATGTTAGTATCCACAGGTATAATTACAGAACAACAACTACAAGAAGCATTAACATTATCTAAACAGACAGGTGAAAAGTTAGGATACATATTAATTAACCTCGGGTATATTACCGAAGATGTATTATTGTCATTTTTAGCAAGACAACAAGGTTTAGAATTTGTATATTTGTCTGAGTACGAGATTAAAGAAGAAACAATTAAAATGCTACCCAGGACATTTATTGAAAAACACAATATTTTACCTTTGGAGTTTGATAAAAAAACAAATACAATAACAGTAGCTGTTAGTGATCCATTTAATATGTTTATTATTGATGATATAAAAATTTCAACAGGTTATAATGTGAAACCTGTAGTTGCAAGTTATAATGATATAAAAGAAAATATTAACAAAATATTTTTAAAAGAACAACCAGAATTAATGGAAAAAGTTTTAACTGAATTAGAAAAATTGCAAACTACAACTAGTATAGAATTAGAAGAAGTTACAGAATCTCAAAGTAGTTTACAATTAGCTGAAGAAGAACCTATTGTAAAACTTACCAATAATATAATAATCACTGCTGTAAGAAAAAAAGCTTCTGATATACATTTAGAACCGTTTGAAAAAAAATGTAGGTTAAGGTATAGAATAGATGGTGTTGCTCATGAAGAAACTTTTTTTAAAAGAGAAATTTATAATGCCATAATAGCAAGAATAAAAATTATGTCAAAATTAGATGTTACAGAAACAAGAAAACCGCAAGATGGCAGAATAAAAATGAAAATTGATAACAGAGAAATAGATTTTCGTGTATCAATACTCCCTGTATTATACGGAGAAAAAGCAGTATTAAGAATTTTAGATTCAACAGCCTTGTGTCTTGATCTTTCAAAGCTAGGATTTGAACCTGAAACTTTAGAAATTTTTATGAAAGCAATAAGATCTCCTTTTGGGTTAATATTGATTACTGGACCTACTGGGTCCGGTAAATCTACAACTTTGTATTCCGCATTGTCAACATTAAACCGTCCTGAAATAAATATATTAACTATAGAAGATCCTGTGGAGTATTTATTACCAGGGATAACTCAAGTAAATGTAAATCCTGAGGTGGGTTTAACATTTGCTTCTGGCTTAAGAGCATTTTTAAGACAAGCACCTGATATTATTCTTGTAGGAGAAATTCGTGATCAAGAAACAGCAAAAATAGCAGTTCAGGCTGCTTTGACAGGACAACTTGTTTTTTCTACATTACATACAAATGATGCTCCTTCTGCTGTTACAAGATTACAGAATATGGGTATCGATTCATTTTTAATATCTTCCACTTTGATACTTGTAGAAGCACAAAGATTAGTAAGAAAAATCTGTCCTAACTGTAAAGAAGAATATGAAATTTCTGTAGAAAAATTATATCCTTTAGGTGTTACAGATGATATGGTTCAGGGACAAAAAATAGTTAATCTTTATAAAGGTAAAGGATGTTCTAGCTGTAACAATGGCTACAAAGGAAGAATTGGGATATATGAGATTATGGAAATAAATGATGAGATAAGAGAGATGATATTAAAAAATGCATCTGATGTAGAGATAAGACAAGTAGCAATTGCAAATGGGATGCAAACATTGAGAAAATCTGCATTAAGAAAAATGTTGGCTGGTGTTACTACAATGGAAGAAGTTCTTAGAGTAACAATTGCTGAACAGTCAAATTATTAATTTTTTAAAATAATTTTTGATTAATTTTAGTATTTGTTTGTAATAATAAGGAGGAATTAAAATGGAGCAACTTCTTACAATGGAAAATTTAATTTTTATAATGCACGAAAAAAAAGCTTCTGATTTACATTTAACTGCAGGATTACCACCAATGTTAAGAATAGATGGAAAATTAATTCCTACAGAATTTGGAAAACTTACTGCAGATGTATGTCAAAAACTTATCTATTCTGTTTTAACAGATAAACAAAAAGAAAAGTTTGAAACGATGAATGAACTTGATGTATCTTTTGGTATTAAAGATATTGGAAGAATAAGAATGAATGTTTTTAGACAACGAGGGTCTGTAGCTGCTGCGTTAAGATCTATTCCTACTGTACCACCTACATTTGAACAATTAGGATTACCTAAAATAGTTAATCAGTTAGTTGATCTACCTAAAGGTTTGGTTTTGGTTACAGGACCTACTGGTGCTGGTAAAACTACAACTTTGGCTTCTATAATAAACTATATTAATGAACATAGAAACGGACATATTATTACTATAGAAGAT
Organism: Endomicrobiia bacterium; assembly: GCA_046292225.1. Lineage (GTDB taxonomy): Bacteria > Elusimicrobiota > Endomicrobiia > DTEH01 > DTEH01 > JANXDG01. The sequence continues at coordinate 29,559 of JBKBRH010000001.1, read as the reverse complement.
CCTATAGAATATGTTTTTCATCATAGAAATTGCATAGTAAATCAGAGAGAAATTGGTACAGATACTGAAAGTTTTTCTACAGCACTAAAATATGTATTAAGAGAAGATCCGGATATAATTCTTATAGGTGAAATGCGCGATTTAGAAACAATTTCTGCAGCATTAAATATAGCAGAAACAGGACATTTAGTTTTTGCTACACTTCATACTACAGATGCAGTTTCGTCTGTAAACCGTATAATAGATGTTTTTCCACCACATCAACAACAACAAGTACGACTGCAATTATCTTTTGTACTACAAGCAGTTCTTGCACAACAACTTTTGCTACATTCTTCAGCTAAAGGCAGAGTTTTAGCATGTGAAGTTTTATTTGCAACAGCTGCAATAAGGAATCTTATAAGAGAAGGTAAGCCCGAACAAATTTATACTCATATTCAAACAGGGGCAAAATATGGTATGCAAACAATGAACCAATCTTTGGCTGATTTATATCAACGAAGATTAATCACATTTGATGAAGCAGTTTCAGCTTCTTCTGACCCGGAAGAACTTAAAAAACTTATCCAAAAAGGAGGACTATAAGGTATAGTATGTCAACTATAAAATATGAATTAAATCTTTACGATTATTGGAGAATTTTAAAAAGAAGAAAATTTATTGTAATAATATCAGTTATTTCAGCATTATTATTCAGTATTATTTATACAAATTTACAAACACCTTTATATCAAGCAGTTGCTGTAGTAAAGGTAGAACCTTCTTTGATTATTCCTGGAGTAGCTACTGAATCTTTAGGTTGGGATATGTATCAGACTATTAACACTGAAGTAAAAATTATAAACTCAAAAATTATAGCAGAACGTGCTGCTAAAAAGTTGGGGTTAATTACTGAATTTACTTCAAAAGATGAAATTAATGAAATTTTATCATCAATTCAAAATAAAATAAAAGCAGAACGTATTACAGATTCGAATTTAATAAAGATAATAGTTAGTTCTTCAGATAAAGAAGAAACTGCAAAACTAGCTAATACTATAGCTGAAGTATATATTGAAAAAGGACTGGAAGACAGGACAAAACGAGCACGAGAATTAAGGGAATTTATAGAAAAACAACTTTTAGATGCTGAAAAAAATTTAAAAGAGTCAGAGGAAAAATTAAGAAAGTTTTCTGAACAAACAAAAGCTACAGGTATAGGTGGCCAACTTGCAGTTGAACTTTTAACATTACAGTCTAAAAAATCAGAATTGTTAAAAACATATACAGAGAATCATCCAGAAGTAGTATCTATTACACAAAAAGTTAAATTTATAGAAGAACAACTTACAAAATTGCCAAAAGAAGAACTTGAATATGCAAGATTAACACGTGAAGTTAAACTAAACGAAGAACTTTATACATTACTTGCAAAAAGATATAAAGAAGCACAAATATCTGAAGCAGATAGAGTACAAACTGCGACAATTGTTACAGAAGCGATTACTCCTAAATCACCTATTAAACCTAACCGTGTGACAAATGTCTCTTTAGGATTAATTTTAGGATTAATTTTAGGATTGTTATTTGCCTTTGTTATAGAACATCTTGATACTTCTATCGCTACAATAGAAGAAGTTGAATCTTATTTAAATTTACCTGTAATAGGTATAATACCTCATATAGATCAAAAATTTTTGAAATACAAAAAATTTTCTTTATTTAAAACCAAAGAATCTATAGAAAATTTAAAACAAAAATTAATAATTTACCATTCGACAAAATCACCTTATGTAGAAACTTATCATTCGTTAAGGACAAATATTAAATTTTCTCAAGAACATATCGAAACCAGAGGTATTGTACTGTTTACTTCTTCAGGTATTGCTGAAGGAAAAACTTTAACTTCGGTAAATTTTGCGTTAGCTGCTGCTATTGCAGGAATTAAAACTTTGTTTATAGAACTTGATCTAAGAAGACCTTCAGTTCATAGATGGTTTGGGATCAACAGAGTACCTGGATTTATTGATTGTGTTATTGGGAGAAAATCTATAGATGAAATAATTCATACAACTACAGATTTTTTATTAGGGGGTATTGAAGTGGAAAAAATTATATCAATTCCGGGGTTAGAAAATTTTTCTTTCATTTCTTGTGGCAATATACCTTCAAATCCTATTGATATGCTTTCGTCCTCTACAGTAGGAGATATTTTTGATGAGTTAAAAAATAAATACGAACTTATTGTATTAGATACTCCTCCTGTACTTTTGTTTGCTGATGCGTTGATTTTGTCCAAATATTCCACATATGTAATATTAGTTTACAGAGTTGGTAGAATTGCAAGAGGCGCACTAAAGCGTGCAAAAGATTTGCTTACAAGTATAAAAGCAAATGTTGTAGGAGTTGTGTTAAACGATATAAGAACTGAAGAAATGGAGCCACGATACGGATATTACTATGCATATAAATATTATTCAAAAGAAAAATAGTATATAAAAATTACTAATCTGTAGGAGAATTAACAAGAAAAAATGGTAAAAACACAAGAAATATTTATAATTTTTTTCTCTATTTTGATAATTTTTTTACTTACAAAATTGTTAATATCTAACCCTAACATATTGTTTTTGGGTTTAATTCTTGCTACTCTAATACTTTTTATTTCATTTTTTTCTCCTCAAGTAGGTCTTGTATTCTTAATTTTTTCAATGTTATTATCGCCTGAAATAAAACTTGCAGATGTCCCAGGAAGAGAAGTTGTTGTTCGAATTGACGACTTATTGATAGCAGCAGTTTTTTTAGGATGGTTTGCTAAATCTATTTTTACCAAGAAATTAGAAATAGTTGTTACAGGACCTTTATTACCAATTTTTCTTTACACTATAGTTTGTATAATTTCAACATATTTAGGTGTTATATCTGGTAGGATAGTTTTAACAAAAGCATTTTTTTATCTTTTAAAATATTTAGAGTATTTTACTATATATTTTTTAACTACGCAAATAGTTAAGACAAAAAAACAACTTGAAATTTATTTATTACTATTTATTATTACTTCAATAATTGTAAACATTCATGGATATACTCTTATAGGTAAAGTAGAAAGACTTTATGCACCTTTTGATAAACCATCAGCAGTAATAGGGGGAGGCGAAGTAGGTTCTGGTGAAGCAAATACATATGGTGGATATTTGTTAATAGTTATTAGTTTATTAATTTCTTTATTTTGTTATTCTGATAATGTAAATTTGAGTTCAATGTATATTTTTTTGACAATTTTTTCTTTAATACCTTTCGCGTATACGAAATCAAGAAGTAGTTATTTAGGTTTTGTTTTTATGACGATAACATTGATTGTTTTAACTGAAAAGAAAAAAATTTTAATTTTAACAAGTCTACTTTTGCTTTTTGTCTTATCTCCTATAATTTTTCCACAGGCAACACAAACTGTAGTTGAACGAATTAAAGAAACTTTTGCTGAAAAAACAACTTCACAAGAAGAAGCAACTGTTTTAGGATTTAAAATTCGTGAACTTTCAGCTTTAGCAAGAATACAATCATGGAAAAAGATGTTTAATGAGTTTATTCCTAAAAGACCTGTTTTAGGTTTTGGTGTTACAGGTGTTGGTCTTGTAGATACACAGATACCTTTGATTGTAGGAGAGACTGGTCTTTTGGGTTTAACTATATTTTTATGGTTGGTAATTTCAGTGTTTGATTCAACATATAAAGTTTTTAAAACTTCAAATGATTTGTTATATAAATCAATTTCTTTATGTGTATTTTCGTCACTTGTTGGACTTTTATTTCAATCAACTGCTGCAAACACTTTTATTATTATTCGTATAATGGAACCGTTTTGGTTTTTGACAGGAATAGCAACAGTTTTGCCACAAATAGAAAAATATGGTTAATAAAAAAGATACATTAATTTCTCTAATCGTTCCTACATACAATAGACCAACTGTGTTAATAAAGACCATAGATAGTTATATTTCAGCACTCTTACCTTTTAATTCAGAAATAATAATAGTAGACGATGGCAGCAGTTTAAGTTATAACTGTGTCATAAAAAAGTTAGAAAGTTTAAATCTAAATTTTAAATATATAAAAAATCCTAAAAAATTAAGTCTTCCTTTAGCAAGAAATAAAGGTATTAAAAGTGTTTCAAAAAATTGTAGATTTATCTTTTTTGGCGAAGATGATGTTTTTTTGCTTAAAGATACAATAAGTTTAATGTATGAGATATTGACTAAAGAAAATGCTGATATAGTTGGATGTAATGTAAAATATCTTGCAGATAATAATTATATGAAGTATGTAGATGAAAAAATAATCTTAAACCATCCTAAATGTTATAAAGATATCTTTAAACTCAAATCCATCCATCTTGCTAAAATAGAACTTTATGAAAGCATAAAGTTTGATAAACGATATATAATTAACTCCTATAGAGAAGAAACAGATTTTTTTTTAACTGTTTTTAAAACTGGATATAAAATAATTTTTGTTGAAAACTATCTTGCATTTAATCTTCCAAGAAAAGAATGTAGATATGGTGGAGAATGGGATATAAATCCTTCAATCTATGAATTAGCAAGTATATATAATAACTTTGTTTTTTATCTTAAACACATTAAATTTTTTTTAAAACAAACATCTGTTTTGGAAATTATAAAAGAGATATTAAAGTTTTCATTTCAGCGAGTAAGAATAATGGTTATAAAGTTAATAAAAAGTAGTTGAAAATTATGAATATAGTTTTTCTTTGCAGAGAATATGATAGAAGTGTTGGTTATGGTGGTATAGGGACATATGTAGACAATATTTCTAAAGAACTTGCTAAAAAAGGTCATAAAGTTTTTATAATTTCTTCATTGCCAAGAAAAAAAGAAATTGTAAGACAACAAAAGAATATTATTGTTTATTATGCAAAACAGAAACAAATACCAGGTTTTGCAAGATTGTTTAGTTTACTTGGATTAAAAACAGTTTATTTAAGAATTATGTGTGCGGTCAGTAATTATTTTGCTGTAAAAAAATTACTTAAAAATTATCATATTGACATAATTGAAACTCCTGAATGGTTTAACGAAGGATTGTTTTGTGAATTATTTTTAGATATTCCGGTAGTATGTTATAGTCATGGTTGTGTGTATTATGTAAGAAGATATGAATTCAAAAAATCATTAATGTCTAAAATTGTTTATTTTATAGAAAGTTTTCTTGAGATTTTAACTATGAAATTAAGTGATAGTGTTGTTGCACTTACAGAAAATGCAAAAAAAGAACTTCAAAATCTTACAGTTAAAGTTAGCAATGTAATTCCGCACGGATATGTAGAACAATCTTTGAATGAAACTGAAGATAAAAACAGAATAATTGACGAGTTTAAAGTACTATTCATTGGAAGAATTGAAAAACGAAAAAATCCAATAACAGTAATAAAAGCAATTCCTTATGTGTTAGAAAAACTAAAGGATGTAAAGTTTATTTTTGTTGGGGAAAAAGACATAGACTATTTTAAAAATTTAGAAATAGAAATTAAAAAACTTAACATTGAAAAATATGTTGAGTTTTTGGGAGTCTTAGAAAATAAAGAAGTGAGAAGAATAATAAAAAAATCAGATCTTTGTGTAATACCATCTTTATGGGAGACATTTGGAATGGTTCTATTAGAAAACATTTTTTTAAATACTCCTATTATATGTTCAGACATACCTGTATTTAGAGAAATTATGGGAAAAATAAACTATAAGTATATTTTTCCTGCTTATGATTACAAACAATGGGCTTACGCTATAGTTGAGCTGTTGACTAATGAAAGCAAAAGAAGTGAAATAATAAAGGAGTATTCTATTTTAAAAAATGAATATTCGTTAAAATCTGTTGTTGAGAAAAAGATTAAACATTATCAAAAGGTTATATCTCAATATAAATTTAGAAAAATTGGCAATTTTTTAAATGCACTGCCAAAAGAAGTTTGTGGGAATGTTATCTCGTCAAAATGGAGAAATTATGTGCTTGATAGAATATTAAAAGATCCGGCACTTTATCATTTTTATTTAGTTACAGCAAGACAATTGTTAGAAGCTATAGGGACTAAAATAAAAGCTAAAAAAATTCTTGATTTTGGTTCTACACCTATAATTTCATGTCTTTTTGCCTTGTGTGGTGCTGAAGTTACATTGATAGATATTGACGAAAAAGAAATAAATAAGGCAAAAAGTCTTGTAGATTATTTTGGTTTAAAAGATAAAGTAAAGATTATAGAAGGTAATTTTTTTACTACACAGATTGACGATAAGTATGACATTGTTTACAATTGTGGTGTGATAGAACATTTTTCTAACTCGGTTGAAGTAATAAAAAAAATGAGAAGTTATACAGTAGAAGAAGGTATGGTGGTTTGTTTGGTTCCTTATTGGTTAAGTTTACATTCTTTGTTTATAAGAAAACATATAAGATGGAAATATGGTTATTTCTGGGATTCAATAGGTGATATTTCTGAAAGGTCTTATAATAAAAAAGTAATAAAAAAAGAATTTTTAAAAGCAGGTTTAACTATTAAATATTTGTCTACAGGAAATTTAGCAAGAAATATCTGTGATGATCATATAATTAGTTTTTTCCGTCATAGAGTTGGAGAATATTTTGTAAGAAAAGTTTTTATTAATTTGTTTAAAATTATTGATGTTATAGAAAGATACTTTGTTTTTTTAAAAATTTTTGGTTTTTCGTTGGTATGCAGTGGTATAAATAAAAATGAGAATAATTAAAGATATAAGTTATAGCACAATCCAAAATATTGCAGGTTTTGTTTTAAGTTTTATTACAAGTATGCTTTTAGCAAGAATTCTTGGTGCAGAAGAGTTTGGCAAGTATTCTTTTACAATATGGATGATCGGTTTTTTTTCAACTATTATTATGCTTGGTTTACCTGCTACTTTGACAAAGTATATTTCCCAGCTTTACCCTGCGCAGAAACAAAGAATACAAGGTTTTATTTATAGTTTAATTAAGCAATATATCATATTGTTTTGTTTAGTATCCATTTTGTTTTATCTCATATATAGAAATAAAATACCTATAAATTATTTTTTTGTACTTATAATAATTGCTGGTTTTATTTTTAACAATTTTATTACAAGCATAATTTCTGGATTAAGAAACTTCAAAGTTTTAATGTATTCTTCTTTAGTTTCACATATAATTTTTTTAGTTCTCATTATAGTTTTTTTAAGAAAATATGCTAATTGTAATACTGCAATTTTAATTTACACTATTTTTTTACTTACAGGATTTTTAATTAATATTTTTTATGAGAAAAGATGGAAAGAAATTGTTATCAAAACTGATAACTATACACAAAAAGAACTCTCAGATATTTCAAAATATTACAGATATGTATCTTTTGCATTAATTCTTGACTATGTCGTATGGCAAAACTCTGAAATATTTTTTTTAAGAATATATTCTCCCGTAAAAGAAATTTCTTTTTATACAATAGCATATTCTTTAGCTTTTCTTCCACAAAGATTATTGGTTTCTTCAATTTCAAAAGTTATGCTACCTTTTATGTCTAATATATACGGAAAAAATGATTGGGAAAGTTTAAATAAAAGTTATACTATTTTTACAAAATATATCTCTTTTATTTTTATACCGATATATTTAATTTTATTTTTTCTTGCTGATAAAGTTATACAACTTTTATATGGAAGGGATTATCTTTTTTGTGTGTATTCTGTAAGAATAATTTTATGTTCAGCATTATTTGGAAGTATTGCAACTGTTGGTTCAAATTATGTTCATACAATAGAAAAAGTAGATATCATAGTAAAAATAGGATTTTTTGTCGCGTTGTTAAATATTGTTTTGAACATTATTCTTATACCTAAATATCATAGCATAGGTGCAGCAATTGGAAATTCTTTAGCTCAAATAGTTGCTTGTTTAGTTGGAACTTTTTATCTTATCTATAGTTTTAAATTAAAGTTTCCATTAGGTAGTATTTTGAAATATTTTATTTATAGTTTTATAGGATGTTATATTACAAATTTTTTAATTCTTTCTCAGTTTCAATCTGTAATGTATATAGCGATTTATAGTTTAGTTTGTAGTTTAGTTTATATAGGTTTTATTTTTTTGGATCCATTTGAAATAAATGAATTTAAAAAGATGTTATTAAAGATGAAAGAAAAAATATGAACATAAGAAAAGTTTTACTTTTAGCACCTATTTTCCCATATCCGCCAGATGACGGCTCAAGGTTAAGAACTTGCCAGATTTTAAAGATATTAAGCAACAGATTTTATGTAGATCTTATTACTTTTTATCAACAAGAAGATAATCTTAAAGAGGGATTGGCATATTTAAGAAAATTGTGTAGAAATATTTATTACTTTCCATTACCTGTTTTTAGAAAAAGTTTATTTAACAGATTTTTTGTATACTATAGAGAACCTTCAATTAAGAAACATATTTCACAAATAATGGTTGAAAACAATTACGACATAATTCAAGTAGAAAAAATATTTATGGCTTGTTATATTGATTTTAAATTATTCAAAGATAAAATTTTAGTTATAGATAGCTGGGGTGTTGATTCTAAACTAACCTGGCAAAAGTATAAATTTGAAAGTGGTTTTTTGAGGAAGATTTTTAATTATATTAAATATTTAATTCACAAAAAACAAGAAATATATTGGGTTAAAAAATTTGATTTTTTAATCTCAATTACTGATGATCATACTAATTTTTATAAAAAATATCTTTATAACAAAAATATTACAGAAATTCCTAACAGTGTTGACTCCTCATATTTTAAAAAAGATTATACCATTTATGAAATTGAAAAAAACTCGCTTATATTTATGGGAATAATGAATTTTTTGCCAAACATAGATGCTATCAAATATTTTATGAAAGATATTTATCCACTTATTGTTAAATATGTCAAAATTAAACTATATATTGTAGGTAAAAATCCTGCAGACGAAATTAGAAAATTTTCCAATGATAACATAATAGTAACTGGAGAAGTAGAAGATATAAAAGAATATTTGTTTAAATCAGAAATTTTTATTTCTCCTATTAGGATAGGTTCTGGCCTTAGGAATAAGATTATCCAAGCGATGGCTGCATCAAAACCTATTGTTGCAACAACAGAGTCTTGTGAAGGACTAAATGTTAAAAATGAGAAAGAGTTATTAATAGCAGATGATCCTTTAAGTTTTGCTAAAGCAGTTTTAAGGTTATTATATGACGAAGAACTTAAAAGAAAACTAGCTACAAATGCTTATAATTACGCTAAACAAAACTATTCTGAAGAAATTATAAATAAAAAATGGGAAGAGTTTTATGACCAAATACTCAATAGTGATAATATCAAAAAATAATAGAGAAAAATTAATAAGATTATTAGATTTGCTTGATAAAAGCTTAAAAGGAAATAATAACTATGAAATTGTTGTAGTTGAAGCAATAGATGATCTGTCAGACTTAAACTATGATATATCACATATCAAAATTCCTTTAAAAGAAGCTGGGTTTTCATATCAAAGAAATATTGGTGTGAAAAATGCAAAGGGTGATTTTGTTATTTTTATTGACGACGATGTTGAAATTACAAAAGATTGGTTTAAAGAGATAACAAAACCATTGCCTGAAGATAAATTTGGAGTGATGGGTGCAGTTTTTCCTAAAATAGAGAATGTTAATTTGATAAGTTTTGTTATAGGAGTTATGGGACATCCTGGTGGTGGATTCCGTCTTCATAATTATTCAAGAGGTATAGATGTTGAACTTTCACAAGTTGCAACTTGTAATACTATTTTTAGAAAAAAAATAATAGAAGATGTTGGTATGTTTAATTTAAAAAACAGATTTGGTTCTGAAGATAGTGATTTATGTCTTAGGATAATAAAAAAACATGGGAAAAACAGATTTCTTTTTCGTCCTAATGCTTTGGTTTATCATGATACTAATAGAAATTTATTTAATGCAATAAAATGGTACATAAGAAGAGGTAAAGCAGATATTGATCTATTATTTATTGATATGGTACATCTTGATTATGTTTTGAAAACATCTATTTTGGTTAAGTTTTTATTTTTCTTGTTTATTGGATTTATTTTAGGTTTTAAAGTATTTTTATTTCTTTTAGTTTTTTGGTATCTTTATCAAATCTATAAGTATTTCTTTATGGTGAAATATTTTAAATTTTACAATTTTGGATTATTTTATAAAATTATAGTTTTATTTTTGTTTCCTTTATTAAAATTCATTTTTGATTTTTCTTTTGACATAGGAAGAATTATCCAAACTTTTAGTTTTTTGAAAAACAAAATATGAAAAAAATTCTTTATATAGAAGAACCTTTAGACCCGCCTGGTGGCGGACAAATAAGCTTGTTTACTATTCTAAAAAATATAGACAAAAATAAATATCAATTTAAGGTTTTCATAAACCGTCCAGGTGTGTTTAAAGAAATGTTAGAAAAAAACAAAATCGAAGTTGAACTGGTAAAACCTTTCTTAGTTTATAATAAAATAAAAGAATATAATCCACAAATAGTACATATAAATTCAGCTTGTACAAAATACAGTTTTTTTTGTAGTTTTTTTTCAAAAATTTTAGGGAAAAAAGTTGTATGGCATAACAGAGTAATAGAATCAGATAAGTTAAAAGAAAGAATAATTTCTTTTTTTGTTGACAGAATAATAGTTGTTTCTGACGCTGTGAAAAAAAAGTTTTATTATGCACACAAAAAAGTTGTAAAACTTTACAATCCAATAGATTTAAAAAGTACTAAACCAAACATAGATATGTCTGAAATGAAAAGAAAACTTAAAATACCAGACGCAGTAAAAATTATTGGTGTGTTTTCAAGAGTTGAAAAATGGAAAGGACACAAATTATTGATAAGAGCTTTCTCTAAGTTAAATTGTGAAAATGTGTTTTTGCTTGTTTGTGGGGAAGGGAAAGAAATAGATAATATTAGAAAACTTGTAGAAGAACTAAAATTGGATAAAAAAGTTATTTTTAGTGGTTATGTAGAAAATGTATATGATTATATAAACATTTGTGATATTGTTGTAAACCCGTCATTAGAACCTGAATCTTTTGGTAGAGTTATAATAGAATCTATGTCGTTGGCAAAACCAGTAGTTGCTTGTGCTTTAGGTGGACCACAAGAAATTATAGAAAACAATGTAGACGGAATTTTAGTATCTCCTTCTGAAACTGAAATTAAAAATAGTATAGAAAAACTTTTATATGATAAAGATTTCTATTTTAGAATTTCAAAAAATGCAAAAAATAAAGCTAAAAAGTTTGATGTAAACGAATATATGGTAAAACTTTACTCTATCTATGAGCAACTTTTATGAATAAAATTTCTGCTTGTTTAATAGTAAGAAATGAAGAGAAAAAAATAGAAAGATGTCTAAAAAGTATCAAATGGTGTGATGAGATAATAGTTGTAGATCAATCATCTACTGATAAAACAGTTGATATAGCAAAAAAATATACTGATAAAATTTTTATAACAGAGCCGAAAGGAATTTGTAATCCTGATAGGAGTTTTGGAATATCTAAAGCATCTAATGACTGGATATTATTAATAGAAGCAGATGAAGTTATAACTGAAGAGTTGAAAGAAGAAATAAAAACCAGTATATCAAGAAATCTTGCTGATATTTATTATGTTCCTGTGAAAACCTTTTTTGTTGGTAGATGGATAAAAACTTGTGGTTGGTATCCTTCTTATATCCCAAGAATTTTTAAAAAAGGAAGTATTGAATTTGAAGAAAATATTCATACCAACGGTAAACTTAAAAGTGACAAAGTTTTTTATTTAAAAAATGATCTTTTACATTACTCGTATGAGAGCATAAATGACTGGATTGATAAGTTTAAGAGATATACTGATAGATATGCAATTGAATACTACAAGGCAACTCTAAAACCGTCTTTTAAAAATTTTGTAAAAGAAATTTTTATAAGACCAATATATTTTTTTATTATGAAATACATTTTACTTAAAGGTTTTACAGACGGATGGCGAGGATTTTTTATAAGTGTTTCAAGTGCACTGACTATTATGTTTTCTTATTTTAAGTTTTTAGAAATTTATGACAAACACAACCTGTTAAATAATGAAGATAGGTATTGATTGTAGAGAACTTAAAGGAAAGATTACAGGAATCGGTAGATTCTTAATTGAGTTTCTTAAGAAAGCAAGGGCATATAAAGAATTTGAATTTGTCCTTTTCGGAAATCAATATACTAATTTTCAAAACGAAGTATTTTCTGAATATAAAAAAATAGTTATACCAGGAAAAATTACTTTCTTTTGGGACCAGTTTAAATTAAAAAATGTTTTAGAAAAAAATAATTTAGATTTGTTTTTTTCACCTTATTATAAAGTACCAATTTTTTCTGATATCCCTTTAATAAATTCTCTTTTTGATGTTATATATCTTATGGTTAAGCCATATAGAAATCAGTTGAAGAATAGAATTCATATAAAAAATTTTATCAAGATTGCTTCCAAAAAAGTAAAAAAAACTCTTACCTGTTCTAATTCAACAAAAAATGACTTGATTGAACATTTATCTTTACCTGAAGAAAAAATAGAAGTTGTTTATTTGTCAGTTGATGAAAGATTTGTACCTCAGACCACACAGAAAATTTTTGAGATAAAAAATAAATACGGCATTTACAAAAAATATATTCTTTATGTTGGCAATTTTAGTCCACATAAGAATGTTAAAAATCTTATTGAGGCATATAAAATACTACAGAAAGAAATAAGACAAGATTACACATTAGTGTTAATTGGGGACAGAAGAACCGTAGTTGCTAAATTTATTGAGCCTGATAAATCAGATAACTACATAGTAATTGAAAATGTACCTGATGATGATTTAGCAGCACTATATAGTGGTGCAGAATTGTTTGTTTTCCCATCTTTATACGAAGGGTTTGGTCTGCCGCCTTTAGAAGCTATGGCTTGTGGTTGTCCTGTTATAAGTTCAAACACTTCAAGTATGCCAGAGATTCTTGGCGATGCTTGTTTATATTTTAATCCCTATGATGTTGAAGAGATAAAAGGAAAAATAAAAATTGTTTTAGAGAAACACTCTTTACGCAACGAGTTAATACAAAAAGGTTTTGAAAGAGTAAAAAATTATTCTACAGAAAAAATGGTAAAAAAGTTGTTAGAAGTTTTTAATCTATGTGTTAAGGATTAAATTATGTGTGGGATATGCGGTTTTGTAGGGTTTAAAGATGATGAACTTATTCGGAAAATGACTAAAATGTTGGTTCATCGTGGTCCTGATAGCGAGGGATATTTTAGCGATACCGATGTAACTTTAGGTGTAAGACGGCTTGCAATTATTGACCTTGCAACTGGCAACCAACCTGTTTATAACGAAAATAAATCTATTGTAGTAATTTTTAATGGAGAAATATACAATTTTGTTGAACTCCGTGCTGAACTTGAATCAAAAGGACATAAGTTTTGCACAAAAACTGATACAGAAGTAATTGTTCATTTATATGAAGAATATAAAGAATCTTGTGTAGAACACTTATATGGTATGTTTGCTTTTGCAGTTTGGGATACTGAAAAAAAACAACTTTTTCTTGCGAGGGACCGTCTCGGAATAAAACCGTTATATTATGCTATAATTGATGGAAATCTTATCTTTGCTTCTGAGATAAAATCTATTTTGTGCTGCCACAATGTTTCAAAAGAAATAAATATTGCTGCTTTAGACCAATACTTGACATTTCTATATATTCCATCACCTCAAACTATTTTTAATAACATTTATCAGTTGCCACAAGCACATTATCTGGTGTATAGACAAAAAAAGATAGAAATTAAAAATTACTGGAACTTGAGGTTTAACAAAACTCAATATTCGGAAAATTATTATTTAGAAAAATTAGATGATATACTGAAAAAAGTTGTTAAACAACATTTAATTTCTGATGTTCCTGTAGGTGTTTTTCTTTCAGGTGGTAGAGATTCTTCTACAATATGTAGTTACGCTTGCAAGGTACTTAATAAAAATGTGAATACTTTTACTATCGGCTACTCGTCTAAAGAAAAATCGTTTAACGAGTTAAACAAAGCAAAAATAGTTTCACAACTGTTAAATACTAACCATTTTGAATATATTGTCGAACCTGAAATAGTTAATGAACTGTTAAGAAAACTACCGTTGTTTTTTGACCAACCGTTTGCTGATTCATCTAGTGTGGTGACATATCTTATTTCAAAACTGACAAAAGAAAAATTGACTGTTGCGTTAACAGGTATAGGTGGGGATGAACTTTTCTGTGGTTATCCAAGATACTTAGGGATGAAATTTGCACGGTTGTTCCCCAAAATTCGTGTTTCTACAAAGTTGTTAAATAAAATTCCTGAAAACTATTCTTCAGATAACATCACGGGACGAGTAAAACGTTTTCTTTTTGGCTTATCTTTTTCTGAAGTTGATAGATATATATCTTTTGTTTCGTATTTGTATAATGAAGATAAACAACAATTTTATTCAACAGAGTTTAAAGATGTATTAAAAAATTATTCTTGTTATGATGTACATAAAAAATATTTTGAGTCAGTATTAAATGAAGAATTGTTAGATAGAATAATGTTTGTAGACATAAATACCTATCTTGTTGACGATTTACTTTATATGGGCGATAGGATGAGTATGGCAAATTCAATTGAATTAAGGGTGCCGTTTTGTGACCATCGGATAGTAGAGTTTGCTGCAGAAATACCTGCTTCGTTAAAGATAAAAGGGTTTACTTTAAAATATTTGTTAAGAAAACTTTTAGAGAGATATTTCCCTAAAGAAATTGTTGCTCAGAAAAAAATGGGGTTTATGATTCCTCTTGGACGATGGCTTTCGGATGTATTTTACACACAGGTTAGTGAATTTATCAAAAAAGAAGAGTATAAGGATTATTTTAATTATGAATTTATCAAAAATATGTGGCAACAACATGTCTCAAGAAAAAAAAATTTTGCTGACCAAATATGGAGTTTGTTAATTTTTGATACATGGAAAAAAATTTATGATATTCATCTACCAAGTTTGAAAGAAAAATATAAACCATTTAAAAGAAAACTAAAAATTCTTATGGTTTCAGATTTTATTTTTGAAGATGAAGAAGGTGGTTCTAGTAGAATGGTATCTGAAATTTCTAACGAATTAGCTAAAAGAGGACATAAAATTTTTAATCTTACAATGTTACGAAAAAAAGGTTATCCTTTATATCAAACGATAAATTCTCGTGAAATTTATAGATATAAATCTTATCCATATAATTTATTGTTGTCGTATTTACAAGTTAGAAAAATTATTACCCAATTTTTAGGTGAGATTAATTTTGATATTGTCAATTATCATCATCCATTTAGCGGTTTTTTAGTAAAAAATGTTAAAAAAATAAAAAACATTCCGCAGGTGTATTATTTTTATTCTCCGTGGCATGTTGAATATGAGATAAGAGCAAAAAATAAAAATTTTCCTAAAGTTTTTTATAAAATAAATTCGTATTTAAGAAAAAAGTTGGAAGTTGATGTGGTAAATTCTTGTAAGAAGGTAATTCTTCTTAGCGAGTATACTAAAAGATTAATTAAAGAATATCATAAAATTCTGGATGAAAAAATTTGTTTAATCCCGGGAGGAGTGGATATACAGAAGTTTTCACCTAAAGAAGACCGTGTTTCTATAAGAAAGGAATTGCAGTTGCCTGTTGATAAAAAAATTCTTTTAACAGTTAGAAACTTAGTTCCGAGAATGGGGTTAGAAAATTTACTTTTTGCTTTTAGAGATTTAATTAGAGATGATAAAAATTTATTTTTAGTTATTTGTGGCAGTGGATTTCTTGAAGAAAAATTAAAGTTGTTAACAAGAGAACTTGGGTTGGATAATTTCGTAAAATTTACTGGTTTTGTACCGGATGAAATTCTGCCCAAATATTATCAATCAGCAGATTTGTTTGTATTACCTACTAAAGAACTTGAAGGGTTTGGACTTGTTACAATTGAATCGCTTTCCTGTGGCACGCCTGTTTTAGGCACGCCTGTCGGTGGGACTGTAGAAATTTTATCAAAATTGGATTTGTTATTTGAAGATAATGCTCCTCAAGCTATGGTAAAAAAAATAAAAGAGTTCTTAAAAATAGACAAAGAGAAATTTGCTGATATAAGCAAAAAATGTAGACAATATGTAGTTGAAAATTTTTCCTGGAAGAAAGTAGTTGACAAAATAGAAGAGTTGTTTTTGATTTTAGTAAACAAATGATAAACTTCAATAACTTTGAATACATTGTTTGTAATATTTGTGGTATAGATGATACAGTGAAACTTCTTGAGTATGATGCTGAAACAGTAGTTAAATGTAGAAAATGTGGATTAATATATAAAAATCCCAGATCACCACAGAAAGAATTTAAAAAATTTTTTGAAGCGTTTTCAGTAGAAAATGAAGAAAGTTTTATTTTTTCAAAAAAATACTTATTTATTAAAATTATAAATAAAATTCAAAAGATTAAAAAGAAAGGAAGAATTCTTGACATAGGCTGTGGCAATGGTTATTTCTTAAAAATAGCGAAAGATTTTGGTTGGGATGTGTATGGTGTAGAGATCAATCCTTCTGCTATTAAACTTGCAAGAGAAAAGTTTGGGATACAAGTTGAGCAGAAAAATCTAATAGAAATTAAAGATGAAGAATTTGATGTTATCACACTTATTGATGTGCTAGATTTTTTTATGGATCCAAAAAAAGAAATTAAAGAAATTAAAAGAATATTGAAAAAGGATGGAATATTAATTGTCCGTGTTCGTAATGGACTTTGGCATTGTAATTTAGGAAAATATAAGAAATTTTTTAAGTTTTTTGGTCTTTATCCATCGGTTGTACATTTATATTCTTTTACACCTAAAACGCTAAAAAAATTATTACAAAATGTTGGTTTTAGCGATATAAAAATTTTAAATTCTTCGTTTACAAAAGGAGACCCATATAAAACAGGGTATAAAATAGTTATCATTTTTGCTAAGTTTTTAGTTTCTTTTATTTCTCAAATTTTATATTTTCTTTCTTTTAAAAAAATTTGTATTGCTCCTTCAATAATGGCATATGTTAAAAAAAATTAAAATTGTTCATATAATCACAAGGTTAGATAAAGGTGGTTCTGCTGAAAATGTTTTAGTTACTTGCAAGAATCTTGATAAAGAAAAATATGATATAGTTTTAATTTATGGGAAAAGTCAAACCTGTAAGTTAAATTTACAATTTACTCAATATAGAATTGATGAACTTGTTAGAGAAATCTCGCCAATAAAAGATATAATTGCTTTCTGGAAGATTTATAAAATTATTAAGAAAGAAAAACCGGATATAATTCATACTCATTCGTCAAAAGCAGGTTTTTTAGGCCGATGGTCTGCGTGGTTGTCAGGTTCGGTAAAAAAAATTGTTCACACACCGCACGGACATGTCTTTTACGGATATTTTAGCAAGATTAAAAGTTTATTTTTTCTTTTCCTTGAAAGAATAACTGCAAAAATTACTGATAAACTTGTTGCACTTACTGAAGGAGAAAAAAATGAATCAGTTAAATTTGGTATAGGTAAACCACAAAAATGGATAATAATCCATAGCGGTGTTGAAAATATAAATAAACATTATGAATTTAAAAATGAAAGATTATTAAAAGAATTAAACATATCAAAAAACAGTATAATAATAGGTACTGTAGCACGACTTGAACCTGTAAAAGGAATAAAATATTTTATTGATGCTATACCTTTTATTCTCAACTCTGAAAATTTACAACCAATTGTTTTTCTTATTGTAGGAGATGGTACTGAAAGAAAAATTTTAGAATTGAAAACAAAAAAGTTAAATATAGAAGACAAAGTTGTTTTTACAGGTATGCGAGATGATGTTGTTGATCTTATTTCATTGATGGATATATATGTTCAACCTTCAGTTAATGAAGGTATGGGGAAGACAATTGTTATGGCGTGTATGTTAGCTAAACCCGTGGTTGCAACAAAGATTCAAGGTATACCTTCTATAATAATTGATAACAAAACAGGTCTTTTAGTGCCAGCCAAAGATTCTTTAAAATTAGCCCAAGCAATCTTGAAACTTATAAAAGATAAAAATTTGAGATATCAATTAGGACAAAATGCAAAAATGTTTGTATCTGAAACTGTTGAGGGTTTTCCTAAATTCAGTGTTGAAAGAATGATCTATTTACTTGAAAAACTTTATAATGAATTATAAATATGACATTTTCTATATATGAAAATTATAAAATTTAAAACTTTTTTTCCAATTTTAGCATTTTTAAGTTTAAGTTTGTGCAGCGAAAAATTTATAACTATAAATTGTGTTTTACATATTCATTCTAATTATAGTGGAAGCAAATATACTATAGAAGAAATTGTAGAATTGTGCAAAAAAAATAATATAGACGCTGTTGTGTTAACTGATCATTATTTACAAAAAGTGGAATTTGGTCTATGGCCATTTAGAGGAAGTTTGAAAAAAAGTGTATCTTTAGCGTCAGTTATGAAAATAGGGTTGGAAAAATATATAAATGAGATTGACAAAGTTAACTCTAAACAAAAAAATGTTATTTTAATTCCTGGAGTGGAAGTTACTCCTCATTATTTTTGGTCAACTCAATATGAGAAAAATGAACTAATAATAAATAATTTACATAAACATATGCTTATAATTGCTGACGATAAAAATTTTTATATAAATCTTCCTGTAATAAATAACGAAAACATAAATAAGGTAAAAATTTTATATCTATGGCCTTTAGTAGTTTTGTTAGCTGGCGTCATTTTAAAGTTAAAAACAATTATATTTTTTTCTTTAATCCTACTTGCTATAAATTATCCATTTAAATATTATCAGTACCACCAATATAAAAATTTTGTTGAAAAACCGTACCAAAACTTAATTGATTATGTGAACAATTTAACACAGATAAAAGATTCTAACTATATTATAATTTGGGCACATCCAGAAGCTTGTAATTATGAGAAAAAATTTCTTATAAAAAGTTATAAAAAATTAAAAATTTATACTCAAACAAAACCTTACTACGACTCGTTAATAAAAACATACAACTATGACGGATTTAGTATTTTTCCTGAAGGGTATAGAAAAATTGGTAACATTTGCGGGATATGGGATTTTCTGTTGACAGAATATTGTCAAGGGAAAAGGAAAAAACCTATTTTTTGTTATTCAGAATTAGATTTTGGTGAAACAATTGATCCTATAAATATAAGAAAAAATGTTTTGTATGTTGAGGAAAAAAATTATAAGAACATAGTTTCTGCATTAAAAAATGGAAATTTTTATTCATTATGGTGTAGTGAAGATGAAGAGTTAATACTGAAAAATTTCAAATTTTGTAATAAAGAAAGAATTTGGGGGAATAAATACAAAATAGACGACAATATCATTTCAATAGATTTTGAAATAGTTACTTCTACAAACAAAAATTTATTGACAAAAATTTATATAATTCGTAATAATAATGTTGTCTTACAAAAAGAAATTACAACACCAGCAAAAATAACTTTTAAAGAACAAAAACCTAAAGAAATGTCATATTATAGAATATATATTGAATCAAAATATCCACATAAAATAGCAACAAATCCAATATTCGTTGAATAAAATGAAGATAGCAATCCATCAACCACAATATTTACCCTGGAGCGGCTATTTTAACAAATTGTTAAAAAGTGACATTTTTGTATTTCTTGACGATGTTCAGTATAAAAAGAATGAATGGCAAAATAGAAACAGAATAAAATCTTCTAAAGGCGAGATATATTTAACAGTTCCTGTACATTATAGGTTCGGACAAAAAATTAATGAAATAAAAATTGATAATAAAATTTTATGGAATAAAGATCATTTAAAAACAATAAAATACAACTATCAAAAATCAAAATATTTTAACGAATTTTTTCCACATATTGAAAATCTTTTAACCAAAAAATATGAAATGTTGATAGATTTAAACATTTCTTCGATAAAAACAATTTTGTCTTATTTAGGTATTGAAAAAAAAATAATAAATTCTTCTGATCTAAAAGTTGAAGGTGAAAAAACAAAAAGGTTAATAAATATATGTAGGAAATTAAATGCTGAAATATATATTTCAGGAATTGGTGCTAAAAACTATTTAGTAGTTGAAGAGTTTGAAGAAAACAATATAAAAGTAATATTTCAAGAATATACAACACCAAACTATCCACAACTTTATGGTGAATTTATAGCGAATTTATCAATTATAGATATGATTTTTAACATAGGCAAAGATGAAACTTTAAAATTAATAAGTTAAAAATTTTATGATAAATCATTCAAGACCAACAATTGTAAATAAAAAACAAATTATAAAACAGATAAAAAAAATTTTAGATTCTGGATATCTTGCAGAAAATAAGTTTGTAGAGAAATTTGAAAAAGAATTATGTAAAATTTTTAATACAAAATATGCGGTATGTGTTTCTTCAGGAACTGCAGGATTATTTTTGTCGTTGTTAAGTTTAAATGTTGAAAAAAACTCTGAAGTAATTATACCTGCTTATACATGTTCTGCTGTATTAAACGCTGTTATTTATACCCAGGCAAAACCTGTTATTGTTGATGTAAACTCAGACGATTTTAGTATATCTTATGCTGAGATAAAAAATAATATATCTAAAAAAACAAAAGCTATAATTGTACCACATATGTTTGGCTATCCTGCAAAAGAAATTAAAAAAATAATTACTTTAGGAATTCCAGTAATTGAAGATACTACACAAAGTGTCGGTGCAAAAATTGATAACACTATGGTTGGAAGTTTTGGTATTACAAATGTAATATCTTTTTATGCAACAAAAATGATGACAACTTTTGGTGAAGGAGGTGCTATTTTAACAAACGATAAAAAAATATGGGAGTTTTTAAAAGATATAAAAGAGTATGACAAAAAATTAAAATTTAAACTAAGATATAATTATAAAATGTCAGAGATACAGGCAATTATGGGATTAAATCAATTAAAAAATTTAGATAAATTCGTTGACAAAAGAAGAAAAATTTTTGAATACTACAAAAATAAATTAAAAAATTGTAATATCATAAAAATATTTAAGGAACAAAAAAATACAAAAGCAGTATATTATAGGTTTATAATCCAGCTTAACAAAAAATTTTTATTAGATCAAATAATACAAAAATACAAAAAATTTGGTATTGAAGTTGCCCGACCAGTGTATTTACCTTTAGACAAATATTATCTTAACAAATTTTTTTGCAAAAATTCAAAATTATTGTATGAGACAACTTTATCGTTACCAATTTATCCTTCGTTAAAAGAAGTAGATGTTGAACATATTGTTGATGTAACACAGAAGTTGATTTGCTAAAAAATATTTTTCAAATTTTTATACCACTATGTACGAACAATACTGGGGATTAAAAGAAAAACCGTTTGAAAATACTCCTGATCCTAAATTTTTTTATAGTTCTTCACAACATGAAGAAGCTTTAGCGAGAATGTTATACACAGTAAGAGAATTCAAAGGTGCGGGATTGCTTACAGGAATATATGGTTGCGGAAAAACACTTCTCGCAAGAGCATTGTTAAAAGAATTACAGAAAGATGTATATAAAGTTGCAATCATCAACAACCCAAAATTAGACGAATTAGAAATGTTAAGAATGATTGCATACAATTTAGGTTCTCACGATGTCTCTACACGAAAAACAGATGTTCTAATAAAATTAGAAACTATTTTTAAAGAAAACTTAATGGATGGGAAAAAAACAGTTATTATAATAGATGAAGCACATTCTATAGAAGATAATAACATTTTTGAAGAAATAAGGTTATTGCTTAATTACCAACTTGAAGAAAAATTTTTAGTGACAATTTTACTTCTTGGCCAGCCAGAATTAAAACAAAAAATAGAAAATATAAAACAGCTTAACCAACGGATTGCTATGAGATATCATCTCACTTCGCTTAACCAAAAAGAAACAGAAGAATATATATCACATAGATTAAAAATTGCGCAAGCAAAACAAAATCCTTTCTTACCAGAAGCGATTGAGTTAATATATCAACATTCTGGTGGTATACCGAGAAGAATAAATCATATATGTGATACAGCCTTACTCTCTGCAATGGGTGCAGAGTTAAAAACTATTGATAAAAATTTTCTACAAGAAGTTATAGAAAGTTTTTCATTATAAATTAGACATACTCTGCTAACAAGGAGTTTTTAATATGAAAATATTAGCAATAGGTTCTCATCCAGACGATTTTGAATTTGGTTGTGGAGGTACACTTATAAAATTTTCACAAAAAGCAAAAATTTATGTTCTTGTAATGACAAAAGGAGAAATAGGTGGAAATCCTAAAATAAGATCTAAAGAACAAAAAAAAGTTTGTGATCTTTTGAAAGCAGAGTTAATCTGGGGTGGATTGAAAGATACTAAGATAGAATTAAATAAAAAATTAATAGACATAATTGAATACGCGATTAGAAATATTAATCCTGATTTAATTTTTACTCATTATTTAAATGATACACATCAAGACCACAGAAATGTTTCAGAAGCAACTGTGACTGCTACAAGGTATATAAGAAATGTATTATTTTATGAAACACCCTCAAGTATTGATTTTTCTCCAACAGTATTTGTAGATATAACAAAAATTATTGATGAAAAAGTAAAATTATTAAAACTACATACTTCACAGGTATATTCTACAAAAATTAAAGGTTTATCTATAATTGAAGCTGCGCTATCAACTGGAATTTATAGAGGATATCAAAACAGAGTAAAATATGCTGAAGGATTTGTACCTTTAAGGTTATCTTTAGATTATTACTATTAATGATATTACTTGTATGATATTTAAAATAAAACAAATCATACTTGCAATTATAATATTTATATTTTTAGTTTTAAGAGAAATAGGGAAACAATCTTATTTATTAAATATTCGCTGGTTATTTTTGTTAATTCTTGCTTTTAGTATTTCTCATTTTTTGACACCTTTTACTATTAAATATGCATTTAAATATCGAATTCTTGACATACCAGATAATAATAGAAAAATCCACAAAAATCCTACACCACGTATTGCTGGGATTGCAGTATATATTGGATTTCTTTTAACTTTACTTAGAAATTTACAGTTTGCAAAAGAAGTTTTAGGAATTATTCTTGCAGGTAGCATGATTTTTATAATAAGTTTATTAGATGACATTTATAGCTTATCAGCCTTAGTAAGACTATTAGCACAAATAATAGCAACATTTATACTAATATCATTTGGATATAAAATTACAGCAGTTCCTAAAGGGTTCCCATTAGAAAATTTTTTAGAAATCATTATCACTTTAGTTTGGTTTGTAGGAATAACAAATGCAGTAAATTTTCTTGACGGTATAGATGGTTTAGTTGTTGGTTTTGGCAGTTTTTGTTCATTTATATTTCTTGTTATTTCTCTATTAACTAATCAAAAATATGTAAGTTATATTTCAGCAGCACTTATGGGTGCATGTTTAGGTGTTTTGCCTTATAACTGGTATAAAGCAAAAACATTTTTAGGCGATTGTGGAGCAAATTTTATTGGGTTTATGCTTGCTTCTATATCAGTTGTTGGCTGGTGGGCAGAAAAAAATCCTATTGTTTCACTTTCAACACCAGTCTTAATTTTAAGTATACCAATATATGATATGATATATATAACTATCTCGAGGATTAAAAATAAAAAAATAAAAAATTTTAAAGAATGGATAGAATATGTTGGAAAAGATCACATTCATCATAGATTATTAAATTTAAACTTTTCAGTACCGTCAGCAGTAGGTATAATATTACTTATAACTTTTTGTTTAGGACTCTATTCTATAATTTTAAGATACACTCAAGCAACCGATATTATTGCTTTTATAATTCTTTTTCAAACCACTATTATTTTTCTTCTCCTTTCTATTATAATGGTTAGTGGAGGAGAAAGAAATAATATCGATTAATTTATAATCTCTATTGAAAAATCAAAAATATATTTTATATTAAAAATTTAACAAAATTTTGCCAAAAGGAGGAGATATATTTTATGGTAGGGAAAATTTTTGAAGGCAAATTTTCAGGTAAAGATAAAAAAATTTGTATTATAGTATCAAGGTTTAACGATTTTATAACAAAGCATCTTTTAGATGGTGCTTTAGACATACTTCTAAGACATGAAGTTGAAGAAAAAAATATTGATATTATATGGGTACCGGGAAGTTTTGAAATACCATATATTTGCAAATCTGCTGCATTAAGTAAAAAATATGATGGTATAATTGCATTAGGTGCTATAATAAAAGGTGATACTTCACACAATGAATATATTGCTCAAGAAACTACAAAAGGTATTGCACAAGTAATGTTAGAAACTATGCTACCTATAGCTTACGGAATAATTACTCCTGAAAATATTGAACAAGCAATAGAACGTGCTGGTACTAAACAAGGAAATAAAGGTGCGCAGGCAGCATTGACTTTGTTAGAATTAATCAATCTAAAAATAGAAAAATAATAATTTTGTAAAATTTTGAAATAGATGGAGCATTTCCTAAACAAACCTGTTGGGTTAAGAAGGAAATCTCGTATTCTAGCATTAAATGTTTTATATTTAATAGATCTCACCGAGATATCTATAGACACAGCAATTAATTTTGTCTTTGATAGACCACAACAATATCACGAAAGTTTAAAAAGATTTTCTTCTTTTCTTGTAATTGCTACATTACAGAATTCTAATCTAATAAATAAAATAATTGAAAAACATTTAAAAAATTGGACTATGGAACGACTTTCAGTAGTAGATAGGAATATATTAAGATTAGCAACTTGCGAATTTATTTGCTGTCCGGAAACGCCAGTTTCTGTAATCATAAACGAAGCTATTGAAATTGCAAAAGAATACTCTACAAAAGATTCTGGAAGATTTGTAAATGGGTTATTAGATAAGATAAAAATTATCCGAGAAGATAAAGAAATTATACAAAAATTTATTCAGCCAGAAGGAAATATTAAAGATTTATGTGATGACGATTTACAACGAGATATAAAATAAAAATATGAAAGACACAAAGGATAAAATTTTATTAAGAATAGAAGAACTAAGGAAAAAAATTAAACACTATGATTATCTATATTATGTATTAAATCAACCAGAAATATCAGATTATGAATATGACAAATTGTATAAAGAACTAAAAGAATTAGAAGAAAAATATCCAGAATTTATCACACCGGACTCGCCTACACAACGTGTCTCAGGTGAAGTTGTTAAAGAGTTTAAATCTGTAAAACATACCTCACCTATGCTGTCGTTAGAAAATACTTATTCTACACAAGAAATTTATGATTGGGTTGAACGAATATCAAAATATGTACCTTTAAAAAATTTAGAATTTATTGTAGAACCTAAACTTGACGGGTTAAGTTGTACAATACATTATGTTGATGGTATACTTAAAACTGCAGCTACTCGTGGTGATGGTGAAACTGGTGAAGATGTTACATTGAATGTAAAAACTATTCACAGTGTTCCTCTCTCACTTGAAACAAAAGAAAATATTCATATACCAAAATTTTTCGAAGTTCGTGGAGAAGTTATAATGTTAAAAAAAGATTTTGAAAAACTTAATCAAGAATTATCCAAGAAAAGAGAACAAACCTTTGCAAATCCGAGAAATGCTGCAAGTGGTTCTTTAAGGCAAAAAGATCCAAGAATTACTGCACAAAGACCGTTAAGATTTTATGTTCATTCGTATGGTAAAATAGAAGGTGATATAAAAATAGAAACTGACGAAGAATTTTTAGAATTTTGTAAAAAATTTTCTTTACCAGTAATACAGAATTATAAAGTTTGTAAAACAATAGATGAAGTTATAAAATATTGTTTAGAATGGCAGAACAAACGTGATAGTTTAGAATATGATATAGATGGAATGGTTATAAAAGTTAATCAATTTAAACATAGGGAAGAAATAGGAACTACACTAAAATCTCCACGATGGGCAATTGCTTACAAATTCCCAGCTAAACAAGCAACTACAATATTAAAAAATGTTGTTATGCAAGTAGGAAGAACAGGAATAATTACTCCCGTAGCAGAATTACAACCAGTAGAATGTGGCGGTGTTATAATTTCTCGTGCGACATTACACAATTTTGACGAAATAAAACGTCTCGGTGTAAAAATTGGCGATACTGTAGTTGTAGAACGTGCAGGCGAAGTTATACCAAAAATAGTTAAAGTTATAGAATCAAAAAGAACTGCAAAAGAAAAAGAAATTGAAATACCTAAAAAATGTCCGGTTTGTGGAAGTAATGTTGTAAAAGAAGAAGCTGAAGTTGCCTACAGATGTCCAAATTCCTCTTGTCCAGCACAGGTTATAAACAGTATCGTACATTTTGCTAAACGCGAAGCAATGGATATTGAAGGGTTAGGTGAATCTGTTGCAGAATTATTAGTAGAAAAAAATTTAGTTAAAAAACTTTCTGATATTTATTTTTTAACAAAACAACAACTTTTAACTTTACCTCTGTTTAAAGAAAAAAAAGCAACAAACCTACTTTCTGCTATTGAAAGATCAAAACAAAAACCTTTAAGTAAATTATTGTATGCTTTAGGGATAAGACATATTGGAGAAAAAGCAGCTGAACTGTTAGCTGAACATTTTAGTACTTTAGATAATCTTATGCAGGCAACTGAATCAGAACTACAAAAAATTTCAGAAATAGGTCCTGTAATGGCAAAATCTATAAAAGAATTTTTCTCAAATAAATATACTATAGAAATTATTAACGACTTTAAAAAAGCAAATGTTAAT
Source organism: Endomicrobiia bacterium (assembly GCA_046292225.1). Classification (GTDB taxonomy): domain Bacteria; phylum Elusimicrobiota; class Endomicrobiia; order DTEH01; family DTEH01; genus JANXDG01. Next base: position 2,603 of record JBKBRH010000001.1, on the reverse strand, counting down.
ATGACACAACCTAAAATTGAAAAAAAAGGAAAACAAATATTTAAAGGTATGACAGTAGTTTTTACTGGAGAGTTAGAATCCATGACAAGAAATGAAGCTGAAGAAACTGTAAAACGAATGGGAGGAAATATCTCTTCGTCTGTATCTAAGTCTACATCTCTTGTAGTTGTTGGGAAGAATCCTGGATCTAAATATCAAAAAGCAAAACAATTAGAAATTAAAATAATATATGAAGAAGATTTTATAAAAATGATTTCTGAAAAATAAAAAGTAAAAAATTTAAAGGTTATTAATTGTGAATGATGTATATTTTATAAAAAATCTCTCACAGGAAAATTTTGAAAAACTTCTAAAAGTATTAGATTTAAATTTTATTGAAGAAAAAAATTTTGTCGCATTAAAAACACACTTCGGAGAAGAAAATTCTTCTACTTTTATTAGTCCTTATATATACAAACCATTAATAAGAATTTTAAATAAAAAAAAATCATTACCTTTTTTTACTGATACTAATACAATATATACAGGCAAAAGAGCAAATGCAATAGAACATTTAAAACTTGCACACCAACACGGATTCAATATCTCATCTTTAGAAGCACCTATTATAATAGCTGATGGTATAAAAGGAAACGATTTTGTAGAAGTTGAAATAAATTTAAAACATTTTAAAACTGCAAAAATAGCTTCTAACATTTACAACGCAGATGCAATTATATGTTTGACTCATTTCAAAGGACATATGTTATTCGGTTTTGCTGGAACTATAAAAAATTTAGGTATGGGATGTGCTGTACGTTCTGCAAAATATTTGTTACATAATGTTTTAAAACCAAAAATTAAACTTGATAAATGTAAATTTTGTGGAAAATGTATAATTTTTTGCCCAGTAAATGCAATAATTTTAGAAAAAGAAAAAAAAGTAATAAAAATTAATACAGAAATTTGTGTTGGTTGTGGAGAATGTATTCATATATGTTCAAATAAAGTGTTTTCTATTCCATGGGATCTGTCATACAAAGAAGTTCAAGAAAAAACTGTAGAATACGCATATGCTGCAATAAAAAATAAAAAAGATAAATGTCTATTTATAAATTTTTTAATGAATATAACAAAGGATTGTGACTGTATACCTAAAAAACAAATTCCAGCAGTAGAAAATATTGGTATTGTTGCTGGGTGTGACCCTGTAGCAGTAGACTTTTGTTCTTTAAATATAGTTAATGAATATCTAAATAAAGATATATTTAAAGAATTTTGGCCTAATATTGATTATTCTGTACAAATCAATTATGCTGAAAAAATTTTTTTAGGCAAAAAAGAATATAATTTAATAGAAGTAAAAAAGTGAAATTATGAATCGCAATAAATCAGAAATAAAATTTTTAGTCGACTTTATGTGTGGAAGGTTAGCAAAATGGTTAAGAATTTTAGGATATGATACAGAATTTTATAAAGAAACAGAAAGAGACAAAATATTAATTGAAAGTTTAAGAGAACAAAGAATAATCCTAACCAGAGATACTAAACTAAGTAATAAAAAAGCATACAAAGTTTTACTTATAAAATCTGACAAAATAAGAGAACAAATAAAACAAGTATTAAAAGAGTTCAATTTAAAACTAGATAAAGAAAAATTTTTTTCTCGTTGTTCTTTATGTAACAAATTAGTTGTAAAAATAGAAAAAGAAAAAGTTAAAGATGAAATACCATTATATGTTTACGAAACACAAAATGAATTTTATCAATGTCCTGAATGTAAAAGAATTTACTGGCAAGGATCTCATTTTGAACTTTTTAACAAAGAGATACAACAAATCTTAAACAAGAAATAGTTATAACTTCCTTACAAATGCATACATTTATAATTTCAATATTTATCACAGGTTTAAGTGGTATTGCTTTTGAAATATTGTTAATACGAGAATTGTTGACAATCTTTGAAGGTAACGAACTATCATTAGGTATCATAATTGCAAATTGGTTGCTTATTCAAGCAATAGGAAGTTATATTGTTGCTAAAAAGTTTGAATATTATAAAGAAAAAATTTTTATTTTTATACTATTACAAATCTTATTTTCGTTAAGTTTTTTTCTTTCTATATTTTTAGTAAGAACCATAAAGCATATTTTAAAACTGCCCTTTGGAACAACTTTGGGTATTGATTTAATATTCTTTATAACAATAATAGTCCTTTTGTTGCCAGGATTACTACACGGAACATTGTTTACATTATCAGCTAAAATTTTACAAGAAAATAATAAAAATGATTTGAAAGATATAAGCAAAACATATATTTATGAAATTCTTGGAACAATTTTTGGTGGCATATTTTTTACTTATTTTTTAATAAAATATTTTAATTCGTTTCAAATCTGTAATATAATTTTAGTTTTAAATCTTATATGTTGTACATTAGTTTTTATCTCTTACGAAATTAAAAACAAAAAAACTTTAATACTAACAACTATTTTCTTTTCAATCTTCATTATCATTAGTTCTTTAAATTTAAAAGAAAAGTTAGAGAAACTTTCTTTATTTATTCTATGGCAAAAACAAAATATTGTCTATAATACAAATTCTATATACAACAACATAGTAG